>JAAZUX010000044.1 GCA_018623955.1 Flavobacteriaceae bacterium
AAATAAAAAAACCTCAAAACAGGGCATGATTACTCTCTTCTAAAAAGGTATTTATAGGTTTTTGTATGGTTACCACTATCGCCAATAGAGGAAGATATAAGTTGCCATCCCTTTATTTCCATTTGATCAATGAATTGAGCAACGCTCATGGAGTAATTACAGATACGTAATCTTTTAGCGCATTTTTCTCCTTCAATGGGTGCTGATGGTGTGGTGTATTCAAAAGATGCTCGAAAAAAAGAAGGCTTTTTATTTATCTCTGATATGATCAGTTCAGCATATTCTGCAGTTTTAGTAAATACTCCCTCACCAACTATGGGTTTGTTGGGTTGAGAATGAGAATATAAAAAAGAAAATAAAATGATAAATAACGATAGGAGGTGTCTTGCTTTATATTTCACAATCTTGAAGATAATAAACAATCTTTAAAAAAATTAATCCTCAAGTCGGGTTTGATTTTTTTAATTTTTCTGAATGTGAATTTTGCCACATCAAAGTGGATCTGCCAAACCTAACAATGGGTTATGTACTATAAATTTCCGCAAAATCGTTTTTATATCTTTTATCTTTCTTTCCTTTAAACCCTTATGAATATTAGCCCGGTCAACCCCTACAAAATCATCCCTGCATCAGAACAATCCCATTTACCTTTATAATTTTATTTCTATTAATCAAAACAACCCGGATCAAACTCATCTACCAGCGTGAGTATTGTACTGATTGATTGCTCGTTTTCATGTTCAACTGTCATTACATTGTTTTTTACACTCCATGTAATCAATTGTGGATTTGTGGGTAAGTCCTGTAACTCCATTTCGGCGCATGTTCCGTCATGGACACTGCCTGCATAATAGGTTGATCGATATACCAATTCGTTTTCCGAACTTCGAACCAACTCAACGTAATTATTTTCACATCCATTTTCATAAATATTGAAATTATCCCCCCAATTCAGCTTACGGGAAAATGATTTACCGGCAATAACCTCACAAACATTTAAAAAAGTTGAACCTTGACTGCTGTTATTTTTTATAAACTGAATGTAATCCTCATTGGTAAACTGCTCATAGGTATATCCGTAATACCAAATTTTTCCATTATTACTATCAAAAAATGAGACCGTTACTTTTTCACTTTCTTCCTGAGCGCATGAAGCAATTAAGAAAACAATGATTAAACCGTATTTTTTCATCTATATAAATATAGTAAATAGATTTTTGAAACTTTAGGTTTTATAAACCCCTCTTAAAATAATACCAACAACAAACTGTTCCATTGCGCACTCATCAAGGATGGACCGCTGTAAAAGAAGAGCGACCATAACAAATCTATATTATCTTTATCGTTATTAAACTACTGTTCACTATGCATTGGGCTTAAACCCATCTAAAATGAAATTTAAACTCGCGTTTAGTATTTTACTCATAGGCTTCCCGTTCCATGGTCATGCTCAATCCTACAAAATCAAAGAAGAGGTAAAACGCATTGTCTTTCTAGGGAACAGTATTACTTATGCCGGACAATACATAACATATATCGATGCCTATTTATCCATTCGCTACCCCCAAAAAAACTATGAAATTATTAATCTGGGATTGCCCAGCGAGACGGTTTCGGGTCTTTCCGAACCCAATCATGCCAATGGAGAATTTCCTAGGCCCAACCTCCACGATCGATTGGAAAGACTATTGGCCCAAACAAAACCCGACCTCGTATTTGCTTGTTATGGAATGAACGATGGAATATACATGCCTTTGGAGGAAGGGCGTTTTAAAAAATTTAAAGACGGCATCTCCCGCTTGCACAAAGAGGTTGTAAAGCAAGGGGCTGAAATAATTCATATCACTCCCCCAATTTATGACGGGCCAAAGGGCAAAGCCTATGCTGATGTATTAAAGGTCTATTCGGATTGGTTGATGACCCAACAGCGTTCCTCCCGGTGGAATGTGATTGATGTCCATCGCCCTATGAAACAAGAACTAAAAATACGCCGCCTTGAAGACCCCGACTTTGTGTTTGCAAAAGATGGCGTACATCCCAACACAGCCGGACATTTTATAATGGCAAAAACAATTTTACTGTATTTGGGAGCAAAAGAGTTCAAACAGGCAAAAGACTTCCTGAGTGTTCTTTCACAATACAAAAATGGAGCAGAAATATTGGCCCATACCATAACACTTCAAAAGATGACCAAAGATGCTTGGTTGACCTTTGTGGGGCATGAGCGTCCCAAAATGAGATTGGGCGTTTCAATGGAAGAAGCCCGTAGCTTGTCAAATGAATTAAAAAATAAAATTCAAAAGCTTGTAGGCAAAGAATAAATCCCTCAATATTTTTTAAAATTTTAGCCTCCCATCCAATATTTCAACTTTCCTCGCAGGGTTAATTTTTTTAAGGCACTTTCCATAATTGAATTTTTATCTATAACTTTAGAAAACTAGATTTAAAAAAATGAAGCTTTCCAACTACCTATCTCTCCTGGTTTCCCTTGTTGTTTTGAGTGCCTGGAGTTTCCGATTAAATCAGCCTTCTGTATTTAGAGGGGGAGATGCCGTAAATATGTCCGAAGAATTTGCCGTCTATGGGCTTAGCGATTCTGTAATGATTTCTGTGGGTATAGTCAAGATAATTTTGGCGCTTTTACTTTTGGTAGGAGGGTTAAAATTCCCTGCCTTGATCAAACCCTCGGCGGCTGTGATGTCCTTGTTCATGATCGGAGCCGTTTATTTCCACATCAGCATTTCCGATGGAATTCTCCCTACACTCCCCGCGGCAAGCATGTTGTTGTGTTGTTTGTTGATCGTCTTTAACCCAAAGTTTCTCGGTGAGAAAAGATCCTGAATCCAACCGATCCATTCTCCTAATATTGACTGAACGAATGCTGTTTTGAAATGATAGAAAACAGTCTCAATGTTTTAGGCAAACCCTTGATGGTTTGTGGTACCGACCCGATGACGGGAGCCTTCAGAAATGGCTGTTGTGATACCGGTCGCTTTGATGCCGGAACACATACCGTATGTGCGGTGGTCACCGATGCTTTTTTGACTTTTTCAAAAAGCAAAGGAAATGACTTGACGCGTGCCTATCCGGAATATAATTTTCCAGGCTTGGTCGCCGGAGACCACTGGTGTCTGTGCGTTTCGAGGTGGTTAGAAGCCTATCGATCCGATGTCGCACCCCAAGTCATCCTAGAAGCCTGTCATCAAAAAACATTGGATTATGTAAGCCTGAATGTTTTAAAAAAATTTGCTTTTGACCCTGCTTGATCTGCTTTTATGGTTTTCGGCCATTTCATTTTTGTTTTATGGAATCGGATGTTTTACCAGTCCCTTTATGGTGGAGGAATTTCTCCGCTACGGTATTCCGCAATTCCGAAAACTGACAGGCGTACTTCAATTGTTGGGCGCATTGGGAATCATCCTCGGGTTTTGGATGGATTATATACAAATCCTAAGCACCTTAGGTCTTTCCCTTTTGATGTTGTTTGGGGTCATCACCCGTATTGTGATCAAAGATGGCTTGATAAAAACCCTGCCTGCTCTGTTTTACTGCCTACTCAATGGTTATTTGTGCTTTGAGTTGACCCTAAGCTTTTTGTAACGAGATATCAATAAAAAAGCCCAACCACGTAGCGTTGGACTTTATGTGATCGATAAATCTCAAAAGCTTATTTGGGTTGGATTCCCAATGCGCCTTTGAGGTTGTCCATTCCAAATTCATTTCCATAGAGCAAAGTGGAAAAACGAGCCACTTCGGCAGCGATAAAAATGGCTGCTTTGATCTCATCATCGGTTGCACCGGCCGCTTTTGCCAGGTGTACCTGTGCCGTGATACAATACTCACACTTCATGGCCGCAGAAGCAGAAATGGCCGCCAACCGCGCCTCTTTCAGTGCAATAGGCCCTTGCGTAAAAATCTTATTCCAAGCTCCAAAATAGGCCGCAGCATCGGCCGCGGTTGCTTTGGGGTACATCTTGTTAAAAGGGCTTTTTTTCGTCAGCGCATCATACTCTTGATCTGTAGTTTGGCTATACCCAAACGCAGTCGTCAATAAAAATAATAATACAAGTTTTTTCATCATTATATAGTTAAGTGTTTAAAAATTAAACGGTTCCCTTTTTGGAACCGTAATAAAACAGCCCCATAGTAACCAATCCTAAAAGAATGACAGGAAGAGGAGCCGTTGGATCTCCGTTAATAAATCCAATGAGATCCGGAAGGGAAAAAAACCCTGCCAATACAAACAACAAAAAGGATATTCTTTTTAAAGTATCCAAATCCGTTAAAGAAGTTACTCCAATGATTAGAAAAATAATCCCCAACACTATCAGTCCTACGACCAAGGCAAAAGTTTCAAACATGGTTACTGCATCAGCGGATGGATCGGCTCCAAAAGCGTCTGCGATGAGCATCAGTTTAAATTCGGGTGAAAAAAGAGATAAAAACAAGGGAATCCCTTGAATAAAAATAAGAGCAGCACAAATTCTAAAAATAGTTTTAATTTTCATTTCAAATTGATTTATGTTCACCCCAATTTAGTAAAAAAAAGAGTGCGAAATCCGAAAAAAACTATCTCCTTCTCCCTCTAAACTCCATGGCTTCTCCTTTTCCAAAACCATAGCTGAACCCGATGACCCAAAACCTTCCGTAAACCGAACGGCTCCATATGTTGAAATCATTTCTGATGGTTTGGTTTTCCCTTACGCGTGTGGCAAAAAGGTCTCTTATGTTCACGCTGATCACCCCTTTACCTTTGAGTAATTTTTTTCGCGCTCCTAAATTCAGAAACTGGCTGGGAGCCGATTCTCCATCAATGGTTTTGAATCCCGACTGATAATTCCAACTCATTTCTAGATCCAAATCCTTGGGAAACTTAAACTTGGAAGTAATCTCCGAACTCCAATTATTGCCTTTAAAATCGAAAGATTGATTTTGCCATGAGGCCTTGCGATCAAAGCTGTTGTAATTGAAATCCCCATTGACCACAATCTTTTTAGTGGGAGTGATTTTTGCGTTCAGCTCTATGCCATTTACCCTTTTGGTTCCCAAGTTTTCGGGCCCACTCACACTGATGTTGTTTTGAAATGTAGTGACCGATTCGATGGTATTGGTGGTATACAACTGGTATAAACTCATGTTTAGTGAAGTGATTCCCTTGAGGTATATGGCCGATATTTCATAGGAGTCTGAATATTCTGATTTCAGATCGGGGTTTCCTTTTCTGTAGTTAAAACTGTTGCGAATGTTGAAGAATGGGTTCAGGTCCCACAATCGCGGTCGGTAAATCCTTCTGGAATATCCCGCTTGTAGGGAAAAATTCGTGTTGAACTTATATGAGGTATTTATGGAAGGAAACAAATCGGTAAAGTTTTGATTGTTTTTTTGGTTGGTATTGACCAAACGGGTATTGATTTGGGTATTTTCAGTCCTCAGGCCCAACTGGGCTCCCCAGGTATCCGATTCATAGGCCGCCATTCCATAGACGCCCAAAACTCCTTGAACGAATTCAAAAACATTGGTCAAACCGGCATCGACCACCCATTGACCGTCCAATTCGTCCTTGACTTCAAAATCATTACTCACATCATTGTTGGCATATTGAAAGCCTCCCTCTAGGGTCCATTCCTCTCCAAAGGGATGGGTATAATCCAATTTGAAAGTATGAACCGCTTCGCGAAAAAAAGTGCTCGTCTGTTGATCGTCAAAGGTGTCGGAGCCCAATACGGTCGTATTGAAGAATTCCGAACTTTGATCTTTGCTGAACAGATTTCCGGTAGCACTGAAAATCAAGTCGTGATCTTCATCATCCAAAAAATCTCTCTTATAAATCAACTCATATTGATATTTGGGATTGCCGGCTGTTGTTATTTCCTCGCGGTTCCATTCTGAGGTTAATTGGGTATTGTTTTTATACTGCTTGACATGGGTGTCCGAAGGCTGATCTTCTGCTTCAAAAGCATAAAAACCGGACAGGGTGATTACATTTTGGGGATTGATGTAATAATCTGTTCCCAGTATGATGTTGTAAAATTCTTCGTTTCGATACTGAGTTCCCTCAGTCAATACCTGAGTGTTGGTCAAAAAGTTGTCGTTCTTGTTCTTACTCTCTCGGGGATAACTTCTTGATCCATATCCTATTTGAGTAAAGAGATTAAACTTTTCGGTACGTCGATTGAGACTCAGGCCGACACTGTTGTTGTCCGGTTGCCCATAGTTGAGGGTAAAAGAACCGTTGATCCCCTTCCTTTCATCTTTTTTGATTACTATATTTATGATTCCTGCTGTTCCTTCTGCTTCATACTTGGCAGAGGGATTGGTGATTACTTCGACTTTTTCAATCATCTCGGCAGTAATGGATCCTAAAGCATTTCCTCCCTCAGAGGTCAGTACAGAGGGTTTTCCGTTGATCAAAATTTGAACGCCAGCGTTGCCCCTAAGTCTGACTTGCCCCTCAATACTTACGGTAACAGAGGGAACATTGTCCAAAACCTCCAAGGCACTTGCCCCGGTGCTGCTCAAATCTTTTCCCACATTAAATACCCGTTTATCCAACTTAAACTCCATGGTGGATTTTTCCCCGCTTACCT
>JAAZUX010000045.1 GCA_018623955.1 Flavobacteriaceae bacterium
AAAGAGCGATTGGCCTACACCATGACCAAGGGAGCAGTTTTAGCCATGACCAATGCCATCGCCAAGGATTATATCGCTGATGGGATCCGATGCAACAGCGTCTCCCCTGCTAGAGTCCATACTCCATTTGTAGATAATTACATAGAAAAAAATTACCCGGGCAAGGAAAAAGAAACGTTTGATAATCTTTCTCAAACCCAGCCCATCGGAAGAATGGCAAAACCACAAGAAGTCGCAGATTTGGTCTTATACCTCTGTAGTGATGAAGCATCATTCATTACTGGAACAGACTTCCCCATAGACGGGGGGTTTATTAAACTCAATGGAAATTAAGATTAAGTATGGAAGCCCATAATGGGCATTTAACACGGCAAAGACCAATACCCACCGACATGATTAAACTCTCATTACCAACAACTTTCATAATTTTAAACAGATGAAACTTATTAGATTTGGAAATCTCGAAAACGAAAAACCGGGTGTACAACTAGACAATGGTCAAAAACTCGATATCTCTGCCTTTGGTTCAGATTATGACGAAAAGTTTTTTGGCACGGAAGGGCCAAAAAGATTGAAGGAATGGTTGTCCCTTCATCAAGATGAATGTCCTCCGATAGGTGACGACATTCGATTGGGTACTCCCATTTGCAGGCCTTCAAAAATTGTTTGTGTAGGATTAAATTATGCCAAACACGCCCTAGAGAGTGGCATGGAAGTTCCCAGTGAGCCGGTATTGTTTTTCAAGGCCAGCTCCGCCATTGTCGGGCCTTACGATGAGGTGGTCCTTCCCAAAAACAGTAAAAAATCGGACTGGGAAGTAGAACTGGCCATCGTCATTGGAGCTAAGGCCAGTTATGTAAGTGAAGAAAATGCCATGAATCATGTGGCGGGGTATGTGATCCACAACGACATTAGCGAAAGAGAGTACCAATTGGAAAGAATGGGACAATGGGTCAAGGGAAAGAGCTGTGATACCTTTGCTCCTCTGGGACCGTTTGTAGCAACTGCAGACGAGATCAAAGATCCCCACAATCTCCATTTGTGGTTAAAACTCAATGGTAAAATCATGCAAGACAGTAATACTTCCGATTTGATCTTTGGAATTCCCAAACTGGTCAGTTACATCAGTGAATTCATGACCCTACTCCCCGGAGATGTGATCTCAACAGGGACGCCTTTTGGTGTAGGTTTGGGTCTGAATCCTCAAATGTATCTCAAAGGTGGAGATGAAATGGAATTGGGCATTGAGGGCCTCGGTGTCGCACGACAAAAAGTTAGAACATAACCAACGAAATTCAAAATGATGTCTTTTAAAAAACCAATGATCGGCATGTTAGTTTTGTTCATGACCATTAATTGGTCATGTCAGAACACACCAAAAGTCAAAAACGAACCCCCTGTAGATTATCTAAGGGAGTCAAAAGTGGATTTTGACCAACGAATGAAATGGTGGCGCGAAGCCCGTTTTGGAATGTTTATCCACTGGGGCGTATATGCCGTGCCTGCGGGCATCCATAATGGATTTAAAACAAAAGGAGTAGGTGAATGGATTCAACTTTTTGCTAAAATTCCAATCTCAGAATACGAAGGGTACGCCAAAAAGTTCAATCCCACAAAATACGATGCTGAGGAATGGGCAAAACTCATGAAAAAAGCGGGAATGAAATATGTAGTCATCACCTCAAAACACCACGATGGATTTGCACTTTGGGACTCCAAAGTATCAGAATATGACGCAGTAGATTTTGCTCCCTACGGTAAAGACATTCTAAAATCTCTGGCTGCAGCCTGCAAAGCTCAAGGCATCAAATTTGGTTTATACCACTCGATTATGGATTGGCATCATCCCCAAGCTCAAGCGAATAACGAACCTGAGTATGATTATCAAAACCACCCCAATGCTCAGTTTCCCCAGTTCGTTGAAAATTATCTCAAACCTCAACTCAAAGAATTAATCGACAATTACGATCCGGATATTTTGTGGTTTGACGGTGAATGGATCAATGATTTTACCCACGAAATGGGTTTGGATTTGTATCAATTTGTGAGAACCCTAAAACCCGATATCATCATTAATAATCGGGTAGACAAAGGAAGAAAAGGGATGGCAGGAATGAATCGCGAAGATCAGAAATACGCGGGAGATTTTGGAACCCCCGAGCAAGAAATTCTGGAAGGTACCTCCGCCATGGATTGGGAATCTTGTATGACCATGAATGATACTTGGGGGTTCAAATCATTTGACCACAATTGGAAGTCAGATGAAATGTTGATCCACAACTTGGTGGACATTACTGCCAAGGGAGGTAATTACCTTTTGAATGTAGGACCCACTGCTGAGGGATTGATCCCCACACCCAGTATAGAACGCTTGGAAAAAATGGGGGAATGGCTTGAAGTCAATGGAGAAGCTATATATGCCACTCAAAAACTAGAAAAAGTATTCAAACAAGGTGAGAAAATTCGATTTACCAAAAAGAAAAACAAGCCGGATTACTATGTCATAGTGTTTGAACAACCTCAAATGGAATTGACCATCCACCACATCCAACCCGACGAAAACAGCAGCGTTGAACTGCTGGGTTATCAAAAAGCCTTGACATGGACTTTTGACAAAGCCAAAGGTCTGATCATTCAAATTCCAGAGGACATGCCGGGTGAGATAGCTTGGACTTTTAAAATTAAAGGCAAAGAAATTTAATCCCGCCATGAGAATAGATTCCCATCAACATTTTTGGCAATTCGATCCTGTTCGTGACGCATGGATTGATTCCTCAATGCAAAAAATTGCCAAAGATTTTCTACCCAAAGACCTGAAACCACTTCTCGAAAAAAGCCAAATGGATGGTTGTGTGGCTGTTCAGGCAGACCAATCTGAAGCCGAAACCCAATTTCTATTGAAATTGGCTGAGCAAAATCCTTTTGTTAAAGGCGTGGTAGGTTGGGTGGATTTGTGTACCGATGACCTTTCGGAGCGCCTAGAATTTTTCTCAAAAAACCCCCTATTCAAAGGAGTCAGACATATACTTCAAGCAGAAAAAGAAGGTTTTATGTTGCAGGATTCATTTTTAAGGGGAATTCGCCAGTTAAAGGATTTTAACCTGACCTACGACATACTCATCTATCCGCATCAGCTGGAAGAGGCGATTGTATTGATTGAAAAGAATCCACACCAGCCTTTTGTATTGGATCATCTCGCGAAGCCTTACATCAAAGATCAAAAAATTGAGGAATGGGCATCCCACATCAAAAAATTGGCAAAGCATAAAAATGTTTATTGTAAATTGTCAGGAATGATAACAGAGGCGGATTGGAACCATTGGCAAGCCAAAGATTTTGACAACTACCTTTCGGTAGCTTTAGAAGCTTTCGGACCCAATCGATTGATGTTTGGGTCAGATTGGCCCGTTTGTTTATTGGCAGGCAGCTATCAACATGTTGTCCAAATTATTGAGCTATTCTTAAAGGAACTCAAGCCTATTGATCAAAACAAAATAATGGGGGAAAACGCCCGCAATTTTTACAAGCTTTAAAAAATGAATCTATTACTCCAAGACAAGGTCGTCATCGTAACAGGAGGGTCAAAAGGAATTGGCCATGCCATTACTCATGTATTGGCAGATGAAGGAGCCATTCCCTTTATTGTAAGCAGGAATGAAAAGAGCATACTGGAAACCGTTGAAGAAATCAAAAAAAAGGGAGGCAAGTGTGCTTTTGCATTGGCAGAATTAACGGACCCCAAACAAGCACAAGAGGCAGTTAATAAAGCTGTTTCTGAATTTGGAACGGTTCATGGCTTGGTCAATAATGCCGGAGTCAATGATGGCGTAGGGCTTGAAAATGGGGATCCAGAGCAATTTATAAATTCTCTCAAAAAAAACCTCGTTCATTACTACGTCATGGCACAGGCCTGCTTACCTTATCTTAAAGAAAATAAGGGCGCAATAGTCAATATTGGTTCAAAGGTCTCTGTCACCGGTCAAGGTGGAAGTTCGGCCTATGCTGCCGCCTGTGGAGGAAGAAATGCCCTTACACGCGAATGGGCGGTAGAATTACTTCCATATTCGGTTCGTGTCAATGCCCTCATGGTCGCTGAAAGTTATACTCCACTCTATGAAAAATGGATCAACACCTTCCCCAATCCTCAAGAAAAACTAAATCAAATCGAATCTAAAATCCCTCTAGAAAAAAGAATGACCACACCAGAAGAAATTGCCAATACGGTAGCTTTCTTACTGTCTGAAAAATCCAGCCATACCACTGGCCAATTGTTATATGTCGATGGTGGCTATGTTCATTTGGACAGATCACTAAACCAATTATCATGAAAAAACCCGTTGTATCAAAAGAAGTCTTATTGCCCTTTATCCTCATCACCTCCTTGTTTGCCCTTTGGGGTTTTGCCAACGCGGTAACAGATCCCATGGTTCAAGCTTTTAAAAAAGTACTTGAATTGTCCAATTCACAAGCAGCATGGGTACAAATGGCATTTTACGGAGGCTATTTTTGCATGGCCCTGCCAGCAGCATTGTTTGTAAGGAAATATTCCTACAAAGTAGGAGTGCTCATTGGTTTGGCACTTTATGCCGGCGGTGCGCTGCTGTTTTATCCAGCGGCTATTACGGAACAATTTTGGTTCTTCTGTCTGGGATTGTACATCCTTACCTTTGGTCTGGCTTTCTTGGAAACAACTGCAAATCCCTATATTTTGGCTATGGGGGATCGTTCCACCGCTACCCAGCGGCTCAATCTCGCTCAAGCTTTTAATCCATTTGGGCTCATTCTTGGCCTTCTGGTCGCCCAACAATTTGTTTTAAAAAAATTACAATCCGACAACATTGCGGATTTCAGTAACCTCGATACCGCCAAAAAGGTAATGATCCGAACTGCCGATCTGATGGTCATTCGCGATCCCTACGTCATTTTGGGATTGGTTGTTATGTCAGTGTTTGTCTTGATCGCGGTCTCCAAAATGCCACAGGCCAAAGACGATGGAGAAATTGCACCGCTGGGTACCACATTTAAAAGACTTTTTGAAAATATAAATTATAGGAACGGTGTCATCTCACAAGTGCTCTATGTCGGGGCTCAAATCATGTGTTGGACTTATATCTATCAGTATGCTGAAGCCATTGGTATTTCGAGTGAAAATGCCGCCAATTATCAATTCATTTGTTTTATTGTTTTCCTAATTGGCAGGGCCATCGGTACCTACCTACTGCGATTTATCAATTCCGGGAAACTCCTACTCCAATTTGCTGTAATGGCAGGCATATGTGTTTTGGGAACTGTATTTATTGAAGGAATTATCGGACTATATGCCTTGGTGGGCATTTCCTTTTTCATGTCACTAATGTTCCCTACCATATATGGAATTGCCCTTGAGGACTTGGACGAAAAAGAATCTAAGATTGGAGCTGCCGGTTTGGTGATGGCCATTGTGGGAGGCGCTCTTATGCCCAAGCTACAGGGAATGATCATTGATCTGGGAGGAAGCGGTGTCAGTGACATGCAAATCTTGGGGGTATCTGAAGTCAATTTTTCTTTTCTACTGCCTTTATTGTGTTTTGTGTTCATTGCTTATTATGGTAATAACGTAGCCAATCAATTCTGATATGAAGAGATATTGTATGGCGTTGGATCTTGTCAATGACCCATTGTTGATTGACCAATACATCGAACACCACAAAGCAGTTTGGCCGGAAATCATTGACAGCATCAAAGACAGCGGGATTCACGATATGCAAATTTTCCATGTCGCCAACCGACTTTTCATGATCATAGAAGTTCAAGATGGTTTCAGCTTTGAAAAGAAAAACAAAATGGACCTTCAAAATCCCTATGTCATCAAATGGGAGGAACTGATGTCTACCTATCAAAAAACACTATCCATCGCTGAGCCCGGAGAAAAGTGGATATTGATGGAAAAAGTTTTTGATCTCAATACCCAATAAAAAATGATTCGTCTTATTTATATTTTTTTGCTTGCTCTTTTGATTGCTTGTAATCCATCACCCAAAAAATCATTTGGAGAGGATTTACCTAACATATTATTTTTATTTGCAGATGACTACACCTATGATGCCATACATGCTCTAGGTAATGATGTAATCCAAACCCCCAACTTGGACCGACTGGTGAGCCATGGTACTCACTTTACTCAAGCCTTCAATATGGGCGGATGGAATGGTGCTGTTTGTTTGGCTTCCCGAGCCATGATCATCACGGGTAAATCCCTTTGGGATGCCAAGAAAACTAGTGATCAATGGCACAATCAAAAAAACTTGGAGGCTACCGACCACAGTTGGGGTAAGCTGATGGAACAAAAAGGCTACCAGACCTATATGACCGGCAAATGGCATGTGCCGATTGATCCCAAAAAGATTTTTCAGACGGTTCGAAACATCCGACCCGGTATGCCAAGAGATTTCTTTAAAAAAGAGGGTCGAAAGGGTTATGATCGTCCCAAACAAGGTC
>JAAZUX010000046.1 GCA_018623955.1 Flavobacteriaceae bacterium
GGATTGGATGCCCGGTCAAGAGAAAATCATAAAATTTTCAAATGCTCCTGACGAATCGATCCAAATGGTTGAAAATGCAGACATTATCTTCACCCTGGACTTTAATCAGTTGAGCAGAATTGATCAATTGGCTCCTGTTGTAGAAAAAAGCGATGCCCTAAAAATAATGATTGACCATCACGAACACCCCGGAGATTATGCTTCAATCACCTACTCAGACGCTACTAAGGGATCGACTTGTGAAATGGTATTTGAATTGATTTCCCGTTTAGATCACGATCAAATTGACACTACCATTGCTACTTCTCTCTATACAGGAATCATGACCGATACCGGCTCATTCAAGTTTCCCTCAACCACGGCCAGAACACATCAGATTGTAAGCACACTGATTGAAAAAGGTGCTCAACCCCATTTGATACATCAAATGATTTACGACACCTATTCTTTTGATCGATTACAATTGTTGGGAACTGCACTCAACAACCTAAAAAAGATGGACGGAATCCCCGTAGTCTATATTACACTTTCACAAAAGGAATTAAATCAAAATAAATTCAAAAAAGGTGATACAGAGGGTTTTGTCAATTATGGGCTAAGCCTATTGGGCATATCATTGGCAGTGATCATGATTGAAAATGAAGCTGAAAAAATCATTAAAATGTCTTTTCGATCCAAAGGATCATTTGACGTAAACCACTTCGCAAAGAAATATTTCAATGGTGGAGGACACATCAATGCAGCTGGAGGAGTGTCACATTTGACTTTAGAGGAGACCGTTGAGCAATTCAGAAAGGCAGTGGCTGATGAAAAATCTCAATTCAATGTTTAGAATCTTTTTATTGTATCTACTGGTTATGGGCGTTTTGAGTTGTCAAAACCTGGAGCCTCGCCGGCCCATTAACAAACAAAAACAAGTTTTCCTCAAAGAATCTGCCAAGAGGAACAAAAATATCATTGCCATCGAACAGTCCCTGTTTCGTCAGGCAATTCAGCAGGATGAAAAGCTGTCTTTTGAAAGCTCACCGCAAGGCTTTTGGTACGCCTATCAAAAAAACACCAATTCCGGTGGGAGTTACCCCATAAAAGGCGATCGTGTTACTTTTAGGTATCGTATAGAAGACCTCAACAGAAATCTACTTTACGATGAAAAAGAATTGGGTGATGTGAGTTTTTTTGTGGATCAAGAAGATTTGATCCCTGCACTTCGGGAAGGTGTAAAATATTTACGTTTGGGGGAAATTGGTGTATTTCTGTTTCCTTCCTACCTTTGTTACGGCTACCAAGGCGATGGAGAAAAAATTGGAATCAATCAACCTCTTCGTTTTACGATAGAACTTTTAAAACTCGAAAAAAACTAAAAAATTAAAGATGAAAAAAAATAATCTACTGGGACTTCTTTTTGCTATGTTGATCATGAGTTGTGCTCAACAATATCCCGAATTAGACAAAGGCTTGTACGCCAATATTGAAACCAATAAAGGCGATATCATGTTGCAATTGGAATTGGAAAAAACTCCCATTACTGTTGCCAACTTTGTTTCATTGGCAGAGGGAAACAACCCCAAAGTCTCAAAGGAGTTTTCGGGTAAAAAATATTATGACGGAATAATCTTTCACAGAGTCATCAATGACTTTATGATTCAAGGAGGGGATCCAACCGCAACAGGATCTGGAGGGCCCGGCTATCAATTTATTGATGAGTTTACTGATTTAACCCACAGTGGGCCCGGTATACTTTCGATGGCCAATTCAGGACCCGCAACCAATGGAAGCCAATTCTTTATTACCCATAAAGAAACTCCTTGGCTCAATGGAAAACACACTGTATTTGGAAAAGTAGTTCAAGGTCAAGAAGTGGTGGACAGTATTGCACAAAACGACACCATCGTCAAAGTATCTATCATCAGAAAAGGAAGCAACGCAAAAGGGTTTGATGCCCCAAAAGTATTTTCAAATTATTTTGAAGAGCAATTAATAGCGGAACGAGAAAGAACAGAAAAACAAGCCGCTATCATGAAAGCAAATCAAGAAAAATTTAATACTCAAAAAGCTAAAGCTACAAGCACCTCATCAGGGCTACAATACATCATTACCGAAAAAGGAAATGGCCCCAAAGTCTCAACCACCAACAAGGTAAGTACCCATTATGCGGTTTATTTCGCCGATGGTATTTTACTGGAAACCAGTAAGCTGGAAACCGCTGAAGCATTAGACAGAGTTGATCCCAACCGAAAGGCCGCTGGAGCCTATCAACCCATTAAAGCCGATGTAAGTCCCGATGCGGCGATGATCGAAGGGTTTAAAGAAGGCTTAAGACTTTTGAATGTGGGAGATAAAGCCACCCTGTTTTTGCCTCATCAATTGGCCTATGGCGAAAACGGAAATCAAGCCATTCCTCCACGTTCTGATCTGATTTTTGAAGTTGAAATTGTCGCTTTGATCGAATAGTAAAGTACAATTCTATCAAAACAAATGTGATTTTCTGTACATGAGCAAAAGAACAACCACCTTGGTTTGGTACTCCGCTATTCCATTGTGGTTGTTGATCAGTTTTGCTCGAAAACACCCTGAGTTCATTGAGAAATACTACAGTAGGCTTTTCTATCCTTTTTTTTTCGATCTACATCAGTTTTTTTTTGATTTGATACCCTTCTCCTTGGGAGATGTGCTCTATGTGGTGCTGATCCTCTGTTTACTCAAAGCAATCTTTAGAAAAATACCCTTCTGGAGAGCCAAACCACTGAACTTGTTTCTGGATATAGGATCAGTAGCGATTCTTACCGTCTGGATTTTCCACCTCAGTTGGGGGTTCAATTACCACAGACTTCCACTTAATGAACAACTAGAAATACCTATTAAATATAGTAAAGAAGATTTAGTAGTACAGCTAGACAAAATTATTCAAGAATCAAATCAATCGCATAATCGTCTTGTTTCCTCAGATACTTTGGCTGTAACATATCCTTTTTCTAAAGAACAAGTCTCAGAAAAAATAAGCCTTTATCACCCCATTTATCACGAAACCATACTTCATACCTCCGTGGTAAAAAAATCGCTCTTGAGCCTGCCCCTGTCCTATATGGGTTATTCGGGATATCTGAATCCCTTTACACTAGAGTCTCAAGCAAATGCTAAAATGCCCATTCAGAGTTTGATTACTACATCACTCCACGAAACTGCCCATCAAATGGGGTATGCTTCAGAAAAAGAAGCCAATTTTATCGCTTATCTATCCTCCATCACGTCTGAAGATCCCTACATTCAGTATGCCGGAAACACTTTAGCTTTCAGATATTTATTTAATGAATTATACAACCTGGATTCAAAAATTGCAAAAAGTAAATTAAAGCGTTTAAATCCGGGTATTCTTAAAAACTTCAAGGAAGTCAACGATTTTTGGAAGAAATATGAAAATCCTTTTGAAATCATTTTTGACAAAACCTATGATGGCTACCTTAAGGCCAACGGCCAAAAAAGTGGCATCAAAAGTTACAATGAAATGGTGGGTTTGGTGATCAACTATCACAAAAATGAAAAGCGATTTTGATGTTATTCTGGTAATTACCCAATAACTTTGTAAAAAAACAGCTTTGAAGTACATCAGCAGTGCACAAAACCCACTGATCAAAAAGCTCAATCTTTTGATCAGTAAGTCAAGAGTTCGTAAAAAAGAAAATCGATTTGTGGTATCGGGTGAGCGAGAATTGAGCAGGGCGGTTGAAATGGGCTATAACATTGACACCCTTTTCTACAGAGTGGATTATGATGAAAAAATCATTAAAGTTCATTCGGATAGTGTTTTTGAATTAAGTTCCGCTCTTTTTGATCGTGTAAGCATGCGGTCGGGTTCTGAAGAAGTCATCGCCATATTGGAGACTAAAAGCCATCACATCAAAGATATTTCTGTCGATAATGACAGTCGTGTTCTGGTTGTAGAAGCTCCAGAAAAACCCGGCAACATAGGAGCTTTATTAAGAACCGCTGCTGCCGCTGGGTGGGATGCGGTCATTATTGCCAATCCCAAAACCGATCTCTACCACCCCCAAATCATCCGAAACAGTATGGGGGGTGTCTTTTCCATTCCCATTGCCTCCGCTAATTCTGAAGAGGTCATCTCTTTTTTGGAAGCAAATGCTTTTAACATATATGCTGCAGCCTTGGATCACAAAGCAAAACACTTCAAAAGAGTAAAATACCAAAGGCCGTTGGCGCTGGTTTTTGGGACTGAGGACAAAGGCCTTGACCAAAAATGGTTAAAAAAGGCACAACAGATCGTCCAAATTCCCGTAAAGTTTCCCATTGATTCACTCAATCTGTCTGTTTCGGCAGGGATTTTGATGTATAACTGTGGTGACCAATAATTTTGTTGAATTAAAAGTTTCGAGTACCTTTATTATACCGATGATTGTCAGTGAAAAAATAGAGAATAAAGAGATTGCAAAGCAGTATAAAGAGCTGCTTCAAATCAGTTATCAAACCCTATCTGATGCGGATAAGAAATTGATCCGTTCTGCTTTTGACACGGCTGTTGATGCCCACAGAAATCAGCGGCGTAAGTCGGGTGAACCCTATGTTTTGCACCCTATCAGTGTTGCCAAAATCGTGGCACAAGAGATCGGTCTGGATGCCACCTCTATTGCAGCTGCCCTTTTACACGACGTGGTGGAGGATACCGAGTATAATTTTGACGACATTGAAAAACTTTTTGGAAGCGATGTAATGAGAATCGTTGAAGGATTGACCAAAATTTCCAAACTCAGTAAAGAGAGTAATGCCTCCCTTCAAGCCGAAAATTTCAGAAAACTACTGCTTACCCTGAACGACGATATTCGGGTCATCATCATCAAAATTGCAGATCGATTGCACAATATGCAGACCCTTGATGCGATGCCTGAATACAAGCAGGTAAAAATCGCTTCTGAAACACTTTACATCTATGCCCCATTGTCTCACCGTATTGGACTCTACAACATCAAAACTGAACTGGAGGATCTTAGTTTTAAGTATACTGAAACTGACCGATATAAATCCATTAAAAATAAAATCGAAGACAGTAGGGAGGAACAAGATCAATACATCAAATCCTTTTCTGAAATCATTCAATTTGCACTGGCAGAAGAAAAGTTAAAATATCAAATCAAAGGTCGAAGCAAATCTATTTTCTCCATCAACAGGAAAATGACCATGCAAAACATTCCTTTTGAGAATGTTTTTGACAAGTTTGCCATTCGTATTATTTACAAAGCCACACATCGTAATGAAAAGTTTTTGGCTTGGAAAATATATTCTATCATCACGGATCATTTCACCCCAAATCCCACACGACTAAGGGATTGGATTACCGCCCCCAAATCAAACGGATATGAGGCTTTACACATCACCGTCATGGGTCCCAACAACAAATGGGTAGAGGTGCAGATAAGGTCCGAACGGATGAATGAAATAGCAGAAAAAGGATATGCTGCACACCACAAATACAAACAAGGGGAGCAAAAAGACATCGGAATTGACTCATGGCTGGACAAGCTCCAAGAGGTCTTGGAAAACCATAACGAAAATCCGGTTGATTTTGTAGAGAACTTTAAGCTCAACCTTTACGCAAAAGAAATTTTTGTCTTCACTCCAACGGGAGACATAAAATCCCTACCCAAAGGGGCCACCGCTTTGGATTTTGCCTTCAGCATTCACACCGAAATAGGAATGAAAACCAGAGGGGCTAGAGTCAATGGTAAACTCGTTCCATTAAGCAGAACTTTGAAAAGCGGGGAAAATGTTGAAATTATTACATCTGAAAACATCAAACCCACCGCCAACTGGTTGGATTTTGTACAAACCTCAAGGGCCAAATCTAAAATCAAGTCATCGCTCAATGAAGAGAAGAAAAGAATTGCTGAAGACGGGCGAGAAACCCTCAGAAGAAAATTAAAACAACTCAAAATCACCCTCAACGACAAAACCATTGGCCACATGCTGAGATATTTCAATCTCAATAACAGTCTGGATTTGTTTTATCGTGTTGGTTTGGGAACCATTAACAACAAGCAGTTAAAAGATTTCTCAACCGAATTCAACGGAAGTTTCCTCAATTTCTTCAAAAAAAGAATTAGAAAACAAAGTGTTGCCTACAAAAAAGAAGACAAAGAAGAAATCACACAACGATTTGACACTTTGGTTTTTGGTAGGGAAAAGGAAAGTTTAAAACACTCTCTATCCCATTGCTGTAATCCCATTGCAGGTGATCCTGTGTTTGGTTTTATCAGCGCCAACGAGGGGGTTAAAGTCCATAAAAAAGATTGTCCCAATGCCCTGTCATTACAGTCTAACTTCGCATATAGAATCATTAAAGCAAAATGGGTGGATTCCTCCTCCGATGAATTTACCGCCATTTTGAAACTTTCCGGTATTGACAACATGGGAATTGTCAGTGAGGTAACCCAATCGATTTCCGGAGAC
>JAAZUX010000047.1 GCA_018623955.1 Flavobacteriaceae bacterium
AACAATAATCAATCTCGCGACTTTCGATGATCGTTTTCTCCATTACGGCTATTTTGTTGGGGTTAACTCCTATGACTTTAAGTTTTCTTATGACAAGGATTATTACACTGCCAAGTTTAAAGACATAGAGGTACAACCCTCAACGGGATTTAATGTTGGATTGATAGGTGATATGAGGGTCAACAAATACATCAACATCAGAATCGAGCCTGGTTTGTATTACTCCAAAAGGAATTTAATATTTCACAAGCATCCTCTTTTTAAGGATGAATCCGACCGTTTCAGAGAGGTGAAATCGACCTACATTCATCTTCCTTTGATGGTTAAATTCAGCGCTGCACGCATCAATAATTTCAGACCCTTTGTTTTGGCTGGTATCTCTACAGATTTCAATTTGTCTAGTAATCATAAAAATATTGATGATAATTTCAGCAATGTCTTTAGAACAGAACCCCAGAATATGAATTATGAAATTGGATTGGGGTTCGATTTTTATTTGTTCTACTTTAAATTTTCTCCCTCGATCAGGGGGATATTTTCCATGCAAAACGAATTGATTCCCGACAGTGTCGTTGATCCTGCAGACAGTCCTTGGACGGGAGGCATCAGTAAAATGGTCAGTCGAGGGTTTGCCATCAACCTCACTTTCGAATAATCTTCTCCATTTTAGGGGCGAAAGATTTCACCCAACAAAATGGCTGATGCTATGGCAACATTGAGGCTTTCTGCTCCTGAACCACTGTTGTGGGAAGGAATGGTAATTCGATGATCAATCTTTTCCAATAATGCATCACTTATCCCGTGAGACTCACTCCCCATTACCAAAAGTCCTTGAGTTGGAAATGATTCTTCATAATGAGAACTGCCATCGAGTGTGGCAGCATATACCGGAGCATCGCAATTATCGATCAACGTCAAAATATCAACGTAATGACAACGAACCCTTGCGATAGAACCCATGGTGGATTGAACCACTTTGGGGTTAAAACAATCTACGGTATTGGGACTGCAAAAAAGATTTTTGATCCCAAACCAATCACACAACCTTATAATGGTACCCAAATTACCAGGATCAGCGACATTGTCCAATACAAGAGAAAATTCCTGCTGATCTATTTGGTTGGAATCGTATTGAGGAAGATGAAAGACACCTAAAATAGTACTGGCTGAAGCCAGATGAGATATTTTTTTCATTTCATGGGAATCAATCCTAATGTGATTTTTTTTTTGGATTGGCATCGTGGTGTAGATTTGATCGGCTTTCCAACCCGAATCCAATAGTTCAAGTACCAACTTTTCACCCTCAGCAACGAACAAACCGCTTTCTTGTCGGTGTTTTTTACGAGATAATTGGCGGATATTTTTCAGTTGATTTTTGCTTAACATCCAAAAAACGTAATTTTAACGAATATTCTTCCCATGGGAAACATCATGCCATCAAAGTTAGCAATAATCTTTATCATGTTGATGATACTTAGTGGATGCGCTGGTGCCAAAAAAATAGCTGGGGATCGTTATTTGTTGGAAAAGAATACCATATTCAAAAACAACCAAGAATTATCCAATGATCCCATTAAATTTTTACTGGTGGATCAACCCAATAAAAAAATTTTAGGCATTCCCCTCAAAAGAAATCTTTACTCCCTGGCAGGATCCAACCCCGATTCTGTGTTCAACGAGTGGCTTTACAAAAAGGAAAACAGAAAAAAGCGCCTAGACAATTGGTTTTCCCCCAAGCAAGTAAAGGAATTGGGTAGATACAAATCCAACTTCAACAATTGGCTAAAAAAAAGTGGGGAGGCACCTGTTTTTTTGGACAGCACCTCCATTCAAAAAAGTATCAATCGTCTACAACAGTTTTACAAAAACCAGGGTTATTTTGATACAAAAGTCATTTCAAAAAATACTTTGAGTAATGACCGTAAGGCCGATGTTCAATATTTTATTGAAACCGGAGAACAATACAGCATTGACTCAGTAAGCAAAAAAATAAATTCCCTTGCATTGGATTCGCTTTACGAATCCTCTCTTACAGAACGCTTGATCCAAAAGGGATATCCATTTGAGATCGATCGATTTGAAGCCGAACGTTCAAGATTGATAAATTTTTTCAGGAATAAGGGGGTATACAATTTTCAACAGAACAGCATACAGTTTACTGCGGCAATTGACAGTAGCGGTGCCGATACCAAAATCCCTGTGGTAATCGAAATTAATGATCTCCAAAAAAGAGAAAATGATACCCTAATAAATGTTCACTACCGCATCCATCCTGTCTCTAAAATCAATGTCTATGTCGATACCCCCGGACAACTGGGTCAACTCTCCAGCTTTACGGACAGCATCAACTACAATGATTTTACCCTATATTTTAAAGGTAAATTAAAATACAAGCCCAAGGCTTTGGAGGAAGTCATCTTTATACAAAAAGGAAAAGCCTACAGTGATTTAGAAAGAACGCAAACCTATCGTTACATCTCCAACCTTCGAAATTTTAAATACCCCAGCATCACTTACAGCCTGATTGATGACAATCACCCTGATTTGGTGGCCAATATATTTTTAAATCCCAAAGAACGTTTTTCAATGGGTTTTGATCTGGATCTGTCCCATTCGAATATCCAAGATTTTGGTTTTTCGATTGGAAGTTCCTTTGGTATCAGAAATATTTTCAGAGGGGCAGAAATTTTAGAAATAGGGGTGAAAAACACTTTTGGTTCCTCCAGTGACATCGCCTCTATCGAACAACAATTGTTCAACCTCTATGAGTTGGGGGCAGACATCAAGCTGAGATTTCCGAGAATTTTGTTTCCTGTTAATGTTGATGGCATCATTCCAAAAACCACCAATCCCTCTACCGATATCACCTTTAGCGCAACCCTACAGCAAAACATCGGATTGGATAAACAGTATTTTGGGGCCGGTTATCAATTGAATTGGCAGCCCAATACATTGGCGAAACTAAATCTTAAGATCATTGATTTAGAATTCATCAACAACCAAAACGTCAATAATTATTTTAACGTTTACAGAAATTCTTACGATAAACTCAACGATATTGCCAAGTCCTACAACATCAATCCTAAAAACATTGATTCCGATGGCAATCTAAAGATCCCCGGTGGTGCCAACAACTTTATTTCAGAAGTACGTAACAATCAATCACCTTTGACGGAACAAAATCCCAAATATCAGGACGTCAACCTGATCAGAGAACGACAAACCCGGTTAACCACCAACAACCTGATTTTTGGTTCTTCTTTTCTGTTCAATTATAAAAGTCAACAAAACATACTGGATGAATCATTTTTTCAATTGCAGTGGAAACTCAGTTTGGTAGGAACGCTACTCAACGAAATCATAAAATCCACCAATACCCCAAAAAATGAAAACGGTCAATATGAAATTGCAGGTGTTACCCCTTCACAATATTTCAAAACAGAATTGAATTACATCAAACACTGGCAATTATCAGCCCGAACAGTCCTGGCACTGAGGGCTTTTGGCGGTGTTGCAATCCCTTTTGGCAATGCCAATAGCATTCCTTTTACCAGATCCTATTTTTCGGGTGGATCCAACGATAACAGAGGTTGGAGGGCCTATAAATTAGGACCGGGAAGCAGCAATAACCTCAATGAATTTAATGAAGCCAATTTGAAACTGACGTTTAATTTTGAGTATCGATTCCCCCTGATTGGTAAAATGAACGGTGCTTTTTTCATTGATGCCGGGAACATCTGGAATGTTTTAGACAACGTCACTGATCCGGATTATCGTTTTGATGGTTTTGAGGATTTAAGTGAGATTGCCATCGGTACTGGTTTTGGGTTGCGTTATGACTTCGATTTCTTTGTTTTTCGTTTAGATACTGGCTTTAAAACTTACAACCCCTCCCTTCCTCAATCCTCGAGATGGCAGGGAGATTATGCCATTAGTAATGCTGTTTTCAATATTGGGATAAATTATCCATTTTAAACTGAAAAAGTTTGATACTTTTGTCATTGTAAACCAATTATTGATGAACCAAAACTTTCCAAAAGGAGTACTGACAGGAAGTCAAGTACAAGATTTATTTCAATTTGCTAAACAAAAATCTTTTGCCCTTCCGGCAGTTAATGTAGTAGGGAGCAACTCAGTAAATGCAGTCATAGAAACTGCTGCTGAATTAAACAGTCCCGTGATCATTCAATTTTCAAATGGAGGCTCTCAGTTTATGGCTGGAAAAGGGCTTTCCAACGAGAATCAAAGAGCGGCTATCGCTGGAGGAATCTCCGGGGCCAAACACGTCCACGAGTTGGCCAAACACTATGGCGCAACCGTTATATTACACACCGACCATTGTGCAAAAAATTTATTGCCATGGATCGATGGTTTGCTGGATGCAGGGGAAATTTTTTACAGGCAAACCGGTAAACCCTTATACAGTTCACACATGTTAGACCTCTCCGAGGAACCTCTTGAGGAAAACATTGAAGTCTGTAAAAATTACCTGACCCGTATGGAAAAAATGGGGATGACCCTCGAGATCGAATTGGGTGTAACAGGAGGAGAAGAAGACGGTGTTGACAATACCGATATCGATGTTTCAAAATTATATACCCAACCCGAAGAAGTTGCCTACGCTTACGAGGAATTGAGTAAAATAAGTCCTCGGTTTACTGTAGCAGCCGCTTTTGGTAATGTACACGGTGTATACAAACCCGGTAACGTTAAATTGACTCCCAAAATCTTAAAGAATTCTCAAGAATTTATTTCTGAAAAATATGGAGTAGCAGACAACAGCGTGGACTTTGTTTTCCACGGGGGGTCGGGTTCTACCATCGAAGAAATAACCGAAGCCATCGGTTATGGGGTAATTAAAATGAATATCGACACGGACTTGCAATTTGCCTTTACTGAGGGCATTCGCGATTATATGGTCGACAATATTGATTACCTGAGAACACAGATCGGAAATCCTGATGGAGCAGACGTTCCCAATAAAAAATATTACGACCCGAGAAAATGGTTGAGAAAGGGAGAAGAAACTTTCAAAACTCGATTGATTAAGGCTTTTGAAGACTTAAACAATATCAACACGCTTGACTGATTAAAATTTTTTAGGAATTAAATTTTCCCTATATGAGCTGGTTCAAAAGAAGCGAAAAGGGCATACAGACCAAAACTGAAGAGAAAAAAGACATTCCCAAGGGGCTTTGGTACAAAACCCCAACAGGAAAAATAATCGAAACTCAGGAATTGGCCTCCAACTTTTATGTATCTCCGGAGGACGACTATCACGTTCACATTGGAAGCAAAGAGTATTTTGAGATTTTGTTTGACGACAACCACTTCAAAGAATTGGATGAAAAAATAAAGTCAAAAGACTTTCTCAGTTTCCAAGATTCAAAAAAATATGTGGACCGTCTAAAAGACGCACAAAAGAAAACTGGCCTAAACGACGCCATTCGAACTGCAGTAGGAAAATCCAAAGGAAGAGATTTGGTCATTGCATGTATGGATTTTACTTTCATAGGCGGGTCAATGGGCTCTGTAGTGGGTGAAAAAATTGCAAGAGCTTGTGATTATGCGATCAAACATCATTTGCCTTTGATTATCATTTCAAAATCGGGTGGCGCCAGAATGATGGAATCTGCCAATTCACTAATGCAAATGGCAAAAACCTCTGCAAAATTGAGCGCCCTGGCAGAAGCCAAATTACCCTACATTTCTCTCTGTACGGATCCCACCACAGGAGGCACAACGGCCTCTTTTGCCATGTTAGGAGACATTAACATAGGCGAGCCGGGTGCTTTGATCGCCTTCGCAGGGCCGAGGGTCGTTCGGGATACCACAGGAAGTGACCTCCCACAAGGGTTCCAGAAAAGTGAATTCTTGTTAGAGAAAGGATTTTTAGACTTCATTTGTCACCGAAAACTACTCAAGGACAAAATCAACCTTTACTTAGACTTGATCCTCAACCAACCCTTAAGAGATTAATTAGTGTAATAGGGTTGTAATTCTGATTATTACAATTATATTTGCACACATTTTACATAAAAATTATTGAAATAATATTGGCATGTACTTAAACAAAGAAGTTAAAGAAGGGATTTTCAAAAAACACGGAAAATCTGAAAAAGACACCGGATCTACTGAAGGACAAATTGCACTTTTTTCTCACAGAATTGATCACCTTTCAAACCACCTCAAAAAAAACAAAAAGGATTTTAATACGGAACGTTCCCTGGTCAAATTGGTAGGGAAACGCCGTCACTTATTGGATTACCTAAAAGCAAAAGATATCGAGCGTTATCGTGCGATCATCAAAGAATTGGGATTAAGAAAATAATCTCAAATGTATTAAAAGCGTATCTATTTACTGATTCAGTTTTTCGTTGGTTGCTACAACACACAACAAGATTAATTTACAACCAACTTATAAAAAATGATACCTAAAACATTTACCCAAGAAA
>JAAZUX010000001.1 GCA_018623955.1 Flavobacteriaceae bacterium
AAATGCAATACTGCATTTTTACTGCCTATTAAAATCTAAATTTTCGAAAGGGAGGATGGTTACTCTTGGGACATTCGATCGGCCAATTGATCTGGAATACCATTGTCGACATCCTTAAGGTGCAATTCTAGGGTGTCCATCAAATCAGAGACCACATCGGGAAAAGTTTCTGCAATGTTATATTTTTCAGAAATGTCGGCCTTAAGATCAAAGAGTTCGGGACGCTCCAACACTATGGTAGACCTTCCGTAGTGGATGGCCTCTCTTTGCTTTATATGAAGTTTGTACTGCTCGTTTCGGTAGGCGTGCAGTTCGGCAAAAGCCCAATAGTAAAAATCCTTAAGAGGGCTAGTCGACTTTTGGCTCAACACCTGAGACAAATCATAACCGTCCATTTTCCGATCGGAAGGAACCTCAGCACCAGCAAGGTTTGCAAAGGTGGGCAACAGGTCTAGGGTAGCTCCCATCTGATCAATCACTCCCGATGTAACGATGCCCGGTCCCCAAAAAACGGTGGGAACGCGCTGGCCTCCCTCAAAGGTGGTACCTTTTCCCGCCCGAAGCGGGCCTGCCGAACCCCCGTGAGTCTTGAACAACAGCCAAGGACCATTGTCGGAAGTAAAAACGACTATGGTGTTTTGGTCGAGTTGATTTTTTTCCAAAGCCTTGAGTAGCTCACCAACACTCCAGTCAATCTCCTCGATGACATCAACATACAAACTCGCTTTGCTTCTTCCTCTAAATTCCTCCGATACAAAAAGTGGAATGTGGGGCATACTGTGGGCAAGATATAAAAAGAAGGGTTGGGCTTTGTTTTGCTCAATAAATTGAATGGCTTTTTCGGTATATCTTTTGGTGATGGTAGTTTGGTCAGCCGGACGTTCAATCACTTGAGTGTTTTCGATCAGTGGGACATTGAAAAATTCAGTTTTCGAAAAATAATTGGGATCTTCAGATCGCTTGAGATATTCTCCCCATTGATCACTGTCCATATCATTGGAATAGGGAATCCCATAGTAGTAATCAAAACCTTGTTGGCCGGGTAAAAACTCAGGCAAATGCCCCAAATGCCATTTTCCTATGGCTGCGGTAGCATAACCGCGAGTTTTTAAAACCTCAGCAATGGTTAACTCCTCCAAGGGGAGGCCGTTGGGAGAATCGGGAAAAAGGACATGCCTTTTGGAAGAAGTCATCCCGTTTCTGATGGGATATCTTCCCGTCAATAGTCCCGCCCGACTTGGGGTACAAACCGGATCGGCCACATAGAATTGTGTCCATTTTTGTCCCGCAACAGCCATACGGTCGATGTTGGGAGTTTGGATGATCGGATGTCCAAAACTTCCAATATCACCATAGCCCAAATCATCACAAAAAACAACCACAAAATTGGGTGGGTTTTCCGATTGTGCCGAAAGCATAAAAAAGGGCAAACAAAACAGTATAAACAATATCTTTTTCATAATTCATTTGTTGAAGGTATAAAAGCGTTTACAGTTGAGTACTAATTCAACGACTGTCCTCCTTTTTCTCCTGTTCGGATTCTGTATGCTTCTTCAACAGGTAGGATGAATATTTTTCCGTCACCCACTTGATCTGTTGCCGCTGATTTGATTATGGCATCGATCGTTTTTTCAACAAAATCGTCATTGACTACAATGGAAAGATAACGTCTTTGGATCTCAGATGTACTGTAAGTAATTCCCCTGTACACATGACCTTCCTTTTCGTTTCCAACCCCAGTCACATCCCAATAGCTAAAGAAGTTGACTTCTACTTTGTGCAAGGCCGCCTTGACCTCAACAAATTTTGATTTGCGAATGATTGCTTCAATTTTTTTCATCTTTTAAAGATTTAATTATTCATTAGAGTAAGATTTAACACCAAAAGAAACCGAATCGATTCCAGCCTCTTCCTCTTCGCTGGTGATCCTAATCCCAACTAAAGATTTCAAAACTTTCATCAATATAAAGGTAATACTGAAAGAAAACAAGGCAATGGTGAGCACACCAACCAATTGGGTGATCAACAAGTCGGCACCGCCGCCAAAAAATAATCCTCCCTCGACAGCAAAAAACCCTACGGCAAGTGTTCCAAACAACCCATTGATTCCGTGAACTGCAACCGCACCAACGGGATCATCTACTTTCATTTTATCAAAAAACAAAACTGCCACGTCCACCAATATACCGGCAATAAATCCAATGAGGATCGCGGCCATAGGGCCCACCACATTACAGCCGGCCGTAATGGAAACCAGTCCGGCCAAAATTCCATTGATGACCATGGTGATGTCAATTTTTCCGTAGGAAAAATAGGTGTAAAACATGGTGGCTATTCCCCCGGCCGCAGAGGCCAAAAAGGTATTGACGACCACCGAACCGATCAACTCCCAATTCCCCACGGCACCCAGAGAGGACCCCGGATTAAACCCAAACCATCCAAACCAAAGAATGAATGCGCCCACGGAGGCCAAAGGCAAATTATGTCCCGGTATGGTATTGGAAGTTCCCTCCTTTGAATATTTTCCGATCCTCGGTCCCAAAACGATGGCCGCAGCCAAAGCCGAAAATCCTCCCATGGCGTGAACGGCTGCCGAACCGGCAAAATCATTGAAACCTCTGATGGCCAACCATCCATTGGGATTCCAAACCCAATTGGCAACCAAGGGATACATGATGCCGCAAAAAAAGACAACCATAATCGCATAGGCCCATAATTTCATCCTTTCGGCCAAAGCACCTGATACAATCGAAATGGCGGCTACTGCAAAACCCAATTGAATGAACCAAAACAGTTGATTGGAGACTGTTAGGTCTAAGCCCAAATCTCCTTCCATGATTCCAAAATCTAAGGCAAACCATCCGTTGGAGGCACCATAGGCAATACCAAAACCCACCACAAAAAAGGCGATCCCCCCAAAGGTGATGTCGATGATGACCTTGGCGATGATGCTCATCGCATTTTTGGCTCGAACAAAGCCTGCCTCTAATAGTGCAAAACCCGCCTCCATAAAAAAGATCAGTGCAGCACACAGTGCAACCCATACGGTATTGATTGCAAAAATTTGTTCATTAAGTAATTGAGTGTATTCTTCCATTGGTTTAATGTTATTATTTCACTATAAATATATAGAATAAAATTTCAGATGAATCTGTAAAAATGTTTTCTCAGAAAACAGGAGATCTTCGAAGGCTTGATCAAAAGATTATGATTCGAAGGATGACCGTTATAACGGTTGGCATTGAAAGATTTGGCAGCAGGCTTTACTCCAAAACCTCATTATCGCCCACCAACATTTCATCGAATTTAAGATCGTCCAACCCTTCTTGATCAAAAGGATCTTCAATGTATTCCTGAATGTTGTAAAGGGCCATAAGAATAAAACCGATGATGACGGAAAAGAAAATGGAAACCACCAGTTCCAAAAAGTTGTTTTTGTCAAAACTTGCTAAAATATTGGAGTTGTAAACCAATGGAGAGAGGTAAATAAAAACCAAACAATACAATCTAAGCGAGATGGGGGTGGCATGTATTTTGAGGGTATTGAGTTTTTCAACACATTCAAACAATTCATTTTTTACCCTAATGATACTGTCTTTTTCTCTTTCGTTATAAAGGTTTTTATAATTCTCGAGGAAATAGAAAATCTCTTTTCGTTTGCTCCTGATGTGATCCATGGTCAGGGTGCCTTTGTCGGTCAAGATGTTCAATACGTCATCTTGGAGCCCCAGCAATGTTTTAAAAAAAGAGGTGTATTCTTTGGTATTGGTTCCGTCAACAGCACGAAAGAGATTGGACAACTCAATCATTTTATTCCTAAAACTGTTGAATTCACCGATGGCTTCTTGTCTTTTTTGATAGGCACTGGTTATGGAGAAAACAAGTGGAAAAACAATTGCAATACTCAAAATGGTAAAATCAATTTGAAGATTGAAATTGAATTTGTCATAGAAAAAATAAATGACCAAAGTTTCGACAACAATAAAGATCATCCGAAAATTGATCGCTGAATAAATTACATTGATTTTCTTACTCATTTCCTTAAATGCGTTTAACAAAGGTAAATATTTAATATAATTAATAGTACAACACCTCAAAAGTAAAGCTATGGTTGATTAAAATACAAATAATCGGTAAAAATCATTTGCTTTGCAGTATAAATGCAGTATTTATAAAAAACCTTTACGAGTTTAAATTTTACGGTTCCCCATATGCTCAGGTTGATATGACATCAAAAAATCCGTGCTTCACGGTTTGCTCACCAGATGGAACAAATGATTGACTTTTCGAAAATCAATGTTTGATTTCCCAGGATTACTCATTCAATCGTATGGGAAGGCCATAGCCTTTCTCCTTCTTTTGAGGTAAATTAAAAAGCATCCGCACCGTAGGAGCCAGCTGATTTGTATAGAGTTGACCCGTAGTGTCAACCTCCCCCAAAGTCTTTACCCCTTTTCCAAAAACGATGATCCAGGTTTGATCCGATCCCTTAATATTTGTACCGTGACTTCTCCAAGTGTCGATGGGATCTGTTCCTCTTCCATGATCTGTACTGATGACAAAGGTCGTTTTCCCACGATAGTAGTCACTTTGCTGGGTGTAATTCCATAGATCCTCAATGAGCGCATCGGTATTTTTGGTGGACTTTATGTAAGATTCATAATCCCCATTGTGGGCAAAATCATCGGTTTCTCCATAGGCAATATAAATCAAATCAGGTTGGTGTTTGTCCAGATAAGACTTGGCAAATTGGTGGGTAAAGCCATCAAGCCGAACAGACCCCCAGGGACTGGGAATTTGTCGCTGGAGTTCGTTGAGTAATTCCTCCTGTGGAGTGAGCGGAAAATCGGTGGAGGGTTCGAAACCACAATTGGTATAAATCCCGGATCTTTCCTGATTGACGATGGCATCAAAAACGTCCCAACTGCCAAAGGCCGCAACATGGGTCTTGCCATAGACCTTTGCAAATTGCTCCAAAACGGTTTCATTGGGGTTGGGGGTCTTGGCATTGCTGACGATGTTCTGATCGTCTGCCCTACCACTGAGTATTTCGTTATAGCCCGGATAGGAAAACCACATCCCGTTGCTAAGGTTGACCTTGCTTCCCAAGGTTCTGTTGCCGTGAATTTGTCCCATTTTAACGACCTGAGTCCAAACGAAAGGCATCAGTTTTTTTCTTCTTTCCTGGGGGCTTGCTGCCCATGTCTGCTCATAGAGCGCCTCGGTATGCTTGACGTATTTTTTGTTTTTGACCAACAAAGCATCAGCACCCGAAAACAGTTCTTGCCATCTCAATCCATCCAGGGTGATCAAAAACACCTTCTGATCAATCTCCGGCTTTTGGGAAAACCCCAACAGTGAGCAAAATAAAGCAACAACCAGACCATAAAAAATATTCCTATTTGACATTTGGTTATTCAATTAAATCACCTTTAAAGATAAGACTAATGATTTGAAACCTAGTCCAATTCAATCTACTGCTGCTAAAATTCGATAAGGCGTTTGGGGAGGATGCTGAGCAATGCTTCCTTTAGTGGTTGATTTAAGAATCCATTATTTTGATGTATATTAACAAAATAATCATAAATCTATATAAGCTTTCCTTCTCCATTCATGAGATGCTTTTCCAAGAGGTAGCGCTCCAGTTCATCAGAACACTAGCCAAACTTTGGGACAGGTCAATCCTTTAGGGGAGGATCCTTTACGATACAATTAATGAATCTAAAATCCATAAATTATGAAATCTAATTCCATTTTGTTCTCCGAAAAAAAGAAACTGGTTAAATACAATGCCTCCAAAGATGTGTCTGAGTGGGAATTGGATTTTGAATATAAAATTTATGGTGTTTCGAGAATCGATAATTACGTTTTTGTAACCACCTATTCCAATTGGGGCACGACTTATACCAGTTTGGTTGCATTTGACAGTGGTAAGAAGTTGTGGACGTTAGAGGAAATATTTTATTCGGTCCACATTATTGGTGATAAGCTGATTTACAAAGACAAGAAAAAGTATTTTAATGGAATCGATATCAATTCGGGAAAAAATATCTTCAATACCAAGCCTCCATTCAAATGGTCAACGCCTAAAGCCATGTTGTTGGATGGTAAATTCTTCCTTTACAACTCCAAAAAAACCTGCCAACTTAATCTTGAAAATGGTGAATATACGGAAACAAAACTTCCAAGAAAGTTAGATCCCAGTGAAATTGTATTTGTCCTGGATGAATTCCAAATCAACATCAATAATATGCCTCAGGGAGGTGGAGATGCAGGACAATATTATATGATGGGAGATGCCGGGGGTGGAGATGCCGGGGGTGGAGATGGCGGCGGCGGCGGCGGTGATGCTTGATCGAAAACCAGCCTTATAGTTATTCTTGATTTGATCCCCTCTAAAACGATATTTATTGTATTATCACATGGTATTTTTGCGAAAAATAGGCTGAAAAACGTATTAAAAAACAGTTTAGCTGGTTTCTAATACGTCATATTTTGGGCAAAATCCCCTTCTAAAGAATTTTTTTTGCAAAAAAATCATTTTTATATTAGCTTATAACTATCTGTAAACGTGTAGTTTAAAAATTAATTTAGGTATAAATGTTAAAGATTTTAACATTATTTTAATAAATATTTAACTAGGTATTATTAATTTTTTACATTTACACTCCAAATTTTATTCCTACTTAAAATGTGTTAAGATAAGTCACCCTATCGTGATTAATTGAAACACTTTTTTTTAACCCATTATTATGCATGCATAATAGTGTAATAACAAACATATTATAATTAACTTTTATGAAACAATTTATTTACGCGATTACCTTGTTTATAGGTATCTATGTGGTCAATGCGCAGCAGACCATAACGGGAAAAGTTCAAGACCAAGACGGGCTTGATCTTCCTGGTGCATCAATTGTAGTTGAAGGTACTTCTAATGCAACTACATCTGATTTTGATGGAAACTTCTCAATTTCTGCCAACAATGGTGATAAACTGATCATCAGTTTTGTAGGTTACAAAGCTGCAGAAATTACAGTTGATGGCAACAGCATAATGGCAACATTACAATTATCCACAGAGTTGGAGGAAGTTGTTGTTACGGGATATGGTGTATACGACAAGAAAAGATATACGGGTAGTGCCGTCACAATTGACGCAGAACCGATCAGTCGTAAAAACATTTCCAACATTTCAAGAGGTTTGATTGGAGAAGCTTCCGGTTTAACAGTAGTGAACAACTCCGGACAACCGGGTAGTAATTCTACTGTTAGGATTAGAGGTAAAGCAGGTTCTGTAAATGGTAATTCAGCACCGCTATATGTATTGGATGGTGTACCATACAATGGAAACATTAACGCCATCAATCCAAATGACATTGAATCCACTACCATTCTTAAAGATGCTGCGGCCACCGCTATCTATGGAAACAGGGGTGCCAATGGTGTAATCTTAATTACCACCAAAAGAGGGGATGCTGATGAAGCTAGAATTTCCGTTGACATTAAGTCGGGAACAAACATGGACTACCTACCTAGATATTCCGTCATTGAATCTCCTGAAAGATGGACAGAAATTGTATGGGAATCTCTAAGTAACAGAGGTACTGGTCTTGGTCAAAATGGAGCAGATTACGCACAAGCAAGATTATTTAGTTCAGCAGGTATAGACCCAAAATACAACATGTGGAATGCTGCCGGAGATGCGCTGATTGATCCTTCCACAGGTACTTTTAATTCGTCGGTGGGCAGAAGATACGATCCCGAAGTTTGGAGGGATTATGCTTTTAACGATGCCAGAAGAAATGAGGTTAATTTTAGCATCAGTGGAGGAAGTAAAACTACTCAGTATTACTATTCCGTTGGGGCCTTAGAAGATGTTGGATATGGTATAAATTCTGATTTCAGAAGGTATTCTACACGTCTTAATTTAGATTTTAAACCTTACGAGTGGCTCACTGCCAAAACGAATTTTGGATATTCTTATGCAGCATCCAACTTTAATGGACAGTCAGACGATTCCGGAAGTATTTTTTGGACAACAGCCAACATGCCAAGAATTTATCCATTGTTTGAAAGAGATGTAGATGGTAATAAAATCAAGGATGTCTATGGCGGTTATAAATATGATTACGGTGAAGGTAGAGGATTTGCTGGTTTGACCAACTCAATCGGTGATGCATATTACGACACTGACAAAGATTTAATCCACAACTTAAATATCAATCAACAACTCTCTATCGCGCTGATGGACGGTGTTAAGTTTGAATCGCTGTTCTCTATCAATTATTTGATGGATAACACTGATTTGGTCTCTGATCCAACATATGGATCATCCAGAGGTCAGGGAGGGTACATTTCAAAAACCAAACTGCAGCAGACCAATTGGACAGTCAGAAATGCTCTGAGATTTGAAAGACAACTTTCAGACAGATTTTTCTTGATGGGTTTCCTTGCTCATGAATCAGAAAGATATGAGTCAAGCACCATGAACGCCAATAAGTACACTCTGCTTCAACCCAGAGGGCCTATTTCTGTAGAATTAGACAACGCTGTAAAAAACAACACTTCGTCTTCTTCAACATCGGCTGTGTCTAGAGAGGCATATGTGGCTTATTTCAACTTAAAAGTAGATGAAGCATATAACATTGCCGTTGATTTTAGAAGAGATGCCACTTCAATTTTTCCAAACAACAAGTGGGGTAATTTTGGATCAGTGAGTTTAGGTTGGATTATCTCAGAAGAAGACTTCTTTAATGTTTCTAGTATCAGTTTCTTAAAATTAAGAACAAGTTATGGTATTTTGGGAGAAGCTTTAGGTGAAGGTTTTTATCCTGGTTATGATCGAATCGATGTTAAAAATCTCAACGACGAAGTTGCAACTGTTTTCATCTCTAAGGGAAATGCAGACTTAACTTGGGAAGCTGGTAAACAGTTCAATTTGGGGGTTGATATAGAATCTACTTATGCCAACGCCACCATTGATTTTTACTCTAAAAACAGGGACGATATGTTCTTTACAAGAAATGTAGGAACTTCATTGGGGTATAGAAGTATCTTGGTGAATGATGGTAGCCTCAAGAACTGGGGTATTGAGTTTACGGTAGACAAAGACATCATTAAAACCAACGATTTTAACCTCAACCTCAGAGTATTAGGATCGATTGAAAGAAATGAACTTACCGAATTGCCTTATGATCCCGCTGCTGGTAGAAGAAAGTATTTTGAATCCAATGGAGCTTATGGGCTAGGTAAAGGACACAGTTCATACGAGTTTTATATGAGAGACTATGCGGGTGTTAACCCTGATAATGGATATGCACAGTGGTACAGAAACTATGATGACAAGAACAGTAACGGTTCATGGGATGATGGTGAAGAAATCGAAGATTTATTCGAATACAAAATCGAAAATCCAAACGCCAATATCCTGGAAGACAAGGTTGAAAAATATGTAGATGCAACCAAAAGGTTTACTGGAAAAACTGCCATCCCCGACATGTATGGGTCGATTACAGTATCCGCAAACTACAAAGCCTTTGACATGAGAGCAATTTTCAGCTATGGATTTGGAGGGTATGCCTACGACAATGCATATGCTGATTTTATGGATAATGAATCTGCCGGTAATTCTCAACAATTTCATACCGATATTGAAAACAGATGGAAGCAGGCCGGAGATGTTACGGACGTTCCTATTTTGAACTCTAACCTTCAAGTTAATCAGGCAAGTACCTCTACCCGATTTTTGATAGAAGCTGATTATTTCAATTTCTCCAATATTCAAGTAGGTTACACGCTTCCTGAAAGTTTGACTCAGAAAATTAATGCCTCCAATATAAGGGTTTATTTTACTGGGGATAACCTTATGATACTGTCCAAACGAGACGGATTCAATCCTGCATATTCACTCAGTGGAAGTACTGCAAGGTATACTTATGAACCCATGACAACATTTACTGCAGGATTAACTTTAAACTTTTAATGTGATGAAAAAAATATTATATACTATATCTATATTGATTTTCTCATTCGGATGTAATGAGGAATTTCTTGAAGAATTTCCCACATCATATACCACACCCGAAAAATTAGGTGAGGCCCTTGAATTAAACCCCGGAGTGGGAAGTTCAGGTTTGCTTGGGATCTATGAATCTATGTTCGCTGTTGGAACAGGATATGAAAATGACTTCCCAAGTGGAAGAAATGACTATGACTTTGGACATCGCGGTTATGATGTATTGAGTGATATGTTGTCTGGTGACATGGTACTTGGTGGTAAGAATTATGGATGGTTGTCTGATATATCTGAACTAACTGCCACCGAAGATTACACCAATAGAAACAATTATACCATGTGGCGATATTACTATTATATCGTATTATTGGCCAACAGTACAATTGACGCTTTTGGAGGCTCAGATGCAAATCCAGAGACTGCCGAAGCCCAACAAGGTCTTGGGCAATCACTTGGTGCAAGAGCCTACGCATACTTCTATTTACTGAATTTGTTTGCCAATGATTTTGATAGTGCAGATTTGGTGCTTCCCATTTATACAAATTCAACAAGTGAAAATCAGCCTAAAAGCAGTGTTGCAGATGTTATTGATTTGATCATCAATGACCTTACAAGATCCAAAACACTTCTTGCCGGATTTTCTAGAAGCGCTCCCAATATCATTGACGAGTATGTTGCCAGCACCTATTTGGCCTACGCATATGCATTAAAAGGAGACTATACCAACGCGGCTTCAGCGGCCAAGTTTGTCATTGATAACAGTGGAAAAAGTGTTCAATCCATTACCGAAATCGTAGGAGGGATGAACGATGTTAATGCCCTTTCCGGTAACGTTTTGTGGGGAACTGATTTGACTGTAGATAATGGTCTTGGTTTGAGATCATGGTGGGGACAGTGTGATATTTTTACCTACAGCTATGCTTGGGCAGGTGATCCAAAAGTAGCAGATATATCCCTGTACGATCAGATTGCCGACGATGATGTTAGAAAAACTTGGTTCAGAACCAGCGGGGGTTATTCTCTTGCTCCTCATTTCAAGTTCTATCACAAAGATCGTAGAATTGGAGGGCAGAGAAATGTTACTGCTGACTATATTTATAATCGTGTTGAGGAATTGTATTTGTTACATGCCGAGGCCGAAGCTGCACTTGGAAATGATGCTGCTGCAAGACAATCTCTAAAAGCAATTTTGGATCATAGAATTCCTGACAGCTCTTACCTGGATGCGCTCAGTGGCGCAGACCTTCAGGATGAAATCTATCTTCAGACCCGAATTGAATTGTGGGGTGAAGGTAAATCATATCTGGCAATGAAAAGACTGAGAAAAACCATTACACGTGGTTCCAATTGGTTAGATTATGCAGGTCAGTCATACAATTACAATGACGAAAAGCTAACTTTTGAAATTCCAGAAATTGAGATTAGAAACAATCCTAATATTTCTGAACAAAACCCTAAATAGTTTTTTTAAAACTGAGAAAACCCGCTTTAAAGCGGGTTTTCTTGTTTTAGAGCAGATCCTAATTGATTTTGATTCCCTTGGGAATTAAAATGGTTTTTTTCTGGTTGATTATCTTGGAAGAAAACTGGCCATTGCCTTTGGAGTAAAATAATGAGAAAAACCATTTATAGGCTAAGGAAATTTTTTGATTAATAATCCCCATACTTTATGGTTTCTTCTTTAACCAATTATTTTAATTGGGCATTTAGAAGTGCGACTATCAAATAGCTCTATCTCAAAGAAATTTCTTGAGTAATTAAAATACTGCATTTCTAATGTTTTAATACTTTTTTTTATTGCTCAATAATTATTAATCTATATATATTAATATTTTATGTGTTTTTTTTTAGTTTAGCTAAAGCCATTATTTAATTGATGTTTTTCGCTGAAAAATTTAGCCAAATTATCGCAAGGTTTTTAGAAAAACTAACAATAAAAGACCCTTCAACTTTTGAAATTGAAGGGATTTTTTGCATTGTTATAGCGCCCAATTATTCCATTGAAGAAATTTCTGTTGTTGCGACTGATACATATTGTAACAACCTGAGAGAAAAATGGGTTTCCAAAGGATATATTCATTAAAATGAAGCTTAAGTTTTCTATGAATAGAATACTCCGTGACTTAAAAAAAATTAAGTCATTTTACTGTATATTTTTTCTTATAAATGTTTTGCAATCGCCCCTGTATTCTCAATATGATACAACACATTATATCCCATACTTTGGAGATTTGACGGGAGCCAATAAAATGAGTAACCTGGAGTATGAGAGTTCGTTTGGAGGTGCCTATATCATGTTTTCTACTTTTGAACCAGGGCCTGTAAATGTTAAGGTTTACAGAAGAACTAATTCAGGGACTGATTGGACATCACAATCTATTTATAATCAAAATATATATCCTGGTAGCCCTAAAACATGGAGTCTGGATCGGGCCAGAACAGTGGAGTTTTTTAGATATGCGACAAGCAGTAGTAAATACACTTCCGGTTGGTTAACCACAGATGATTTTGGACTTAAGATTGTTGCTTCAAAAAATATCTATGTAAGAGTGGTGTTACAGCCGGATGTTAATGATGCCGCACCTTCAAGTTATGGAGGTGGGACAGCAACCCATGGCGCCGCATTTACATCCAAAGGAGTTACCAGAGGAGCTGGTGTTGAATTTTATACCGCTCATTTTTATACTCAAAATAAACGTGCAAAAAGTCAAGATCAGGATTTTATAAGCGTAATGTCCTTGGAAGACGGAAATACAATCAGTCTTAATTCATCTCAAAGTTGGTATACACCCAACGGTCTTCGAGCCAATACCAACATTACTTTAGATGAGGGCGAAAGTGCTCTTTTCAAAAGGTCATGGTCATCCAACAGTCATTCCTTAGGGACTAGGGTTTATTCTACAAATGATAAAGAAATGGTTGTTACCTCCGGAAGCTGGGCAGGGAGACTTAAGGATAATGAAGGTAATTCTCAAGATTTAGGGATTGAGCAATTGGTTCCGGTTAAGGCATTAGGCAAAAAATACTTAATGAGTAAAACTAAGTCTAGGAATAATTCAAACAATTATAGAGTTGGCATTGTAGTCACTGCAGTGGAAGAGGGAACCACTTCTTATACTTTCAATGGGTCATCTTATACATTATCAAGAGGGGGTGTACGATTTCATAGAATCCCTAATTTCAACAACAATGGAACCGGAAATGTGAGTGGAGGTCCCTATGCGGTTGTATCGGATAAAAAACTACTCGCTACTTATCAAGCTTTTGGGAATGCACAAACTGGAAAAGACAATCAATTTGGTATGACCATTCTTGGGCCGCTTTATGACAGTTATTCCTCTCCGGGTTACAACAAAATAAGTTTAGGTAACGGGTATTATGAACATGCCGTTTGGAAAGGACAAGGAGATGAAACACTCACGCTTTTCTACATGACCAATGCAACCAATGCAGAGCTAAACTCCCTTGCTTCTGGGAAGGTTAAATTCCAAGGAACTTCTCTAAATCCAACAACTAATTTTTATACGGCGGGAAGTCAAACCATAGACGGGGAAACTTGGCAAATCAGATACAGAGAAATTGATGATGCCGGTCGAAGCAATAATGTTGTAGCTACCTCAAATTCTGAATCCTTTTTCGATTTTAGTAGTATTGATAAGCCCGTTTATGTATGGTGGCAAGCAGGATTTGATAAACAAGGTAATGTTACTTCCATATCTCCCTATCAAGTCGGTGGTTGTGATGTTCCGACTATAACTCAACAACCCTCCATTACTCCAAATAACGCTGATGAAGGAACTAATTCTCAGTTAAGAGTAACTACATCTCCCTCCTCTGGAGTAAGCTACACCTGGCAAATTAGCCCAGATGGAAATTCTTGGGAAAATTTATCTAGCGGTGCTGTAAGTGGGACAACTTTCTCTTCTCCAACAGCGGCCACTGTAAATCTTACAGGTCTAAGTTTAGATTTAGATGATTATCAGTTTAGGGTTGTCGTAGAAAATGCTACTGATGCAAGTTGTGTGGTTACCTCAACTGCCGTTACATTAAATGTAAACTGTACAAATCCAACAATTACAGGCCAGCCATCAGATCTAACAGTAGCCCCGGGAAGTACAGCTTCGTTTACCGCTACAGGGACTCATGCAAATGGAGTAACCTATAATTGGCAGGTTTCTACAGACGGTGGTAGTTCATATGTTGACGCAGGTATAACAAGCTCAACAATAAACTTTAGCGACCTGGGTGTGGGCAGCCCAGGTCTTGGTAATAACGGTTGGAAATTTAAGGTTCGCGTATATAATAGTAAGGATAACAGCTGTTTTTTAGAATCAAATGTGGCCACTTTATACGTTGTAGCAGCCAATGATTGTCCGGTTTATAATCCGATTATTTTATCATCTAATTTAAAAGAAGACCTGGATGATATTGTATTAAATCTTAATACCTATGTAACCGATGCTGATTCAGATACCGTTTCCTACACTAATATTAGCTCAAATAACACAACCTTAGTAGCCGCAACACTTTCGGGAACGGCCTCTTTGGTTCTTAGCTTTCAGGAAAATCAGTCCGGATCTGCCCAAATATCATTTGACTTTACCGATGGAAATTCTGGATGTGATAATACCGCCACATTCAATGTCAATATTCAGGCTGTTGATGATTGCCCTACTCTTAATACCCCACTAAATGATTTGTCAGCTATTTGGAATAGTAACGATCAAATAATCTCACTAACTAATCTGTTTGTTGATATTGACACAACTAATTTAACTTATACCGTCTCTAATACCGACGATTCGGTTGTAACAACAACTATATCTGGAACAAACTTAATCATCGATTTTCTAGAAAACCAATATGGTACTGTAACTGTTACTGTTGGAGTTGATCAAATAGGAGGTTACACTTCCTTTACCGCTTCAGATATTGCAACAAGTGCAGACGGTGCTAGATCTGTCTTTGCAGCAGATATGGACGGGGATGGAGATATGGATATCCTTTCTGCTTCTTGGATTGATGACACCATTGCTTGGTATGAGAACAACAATGGTGACGCCTCCTCCTGGACCGCTACTGATATAGCAACAAGTGCTGATGGTGCATGGAGTGTCTTTGCGGCAGATATGGACGGGGACGGAGATATGGATATATTATCGGCTTCTAGTGAAGATGATACCATTGCATGGTATGAGAACAACAATGGTGACGCCTCTTCCTGGACAGCCACTGATATAGCAACAAATGCAGACAGTGCTAGATCTGTTTTTGCAACAGATATGGATGGGGATGGGGATATGGATATCCTTTCTGCTTCTTGGGATGATGACACTATTGCATGGTATGAGAATAACAATGGTGACGCCTCCTCTTGGACCGCTACTGACATAGCAACAAATGCAAATGGTGCATATTCAGTATTTGCGGCAGATATGGATGGGGATGGAGATATGGATATTGTATCGGCTTCTTATAATGATGACACCATCGCATGGTATGAGAACAACAATGGCGACGGCTCCTCTTGGACCGCTACTGATATAGCAACAAATGCAAATGGCGCACAATCTGTCTATGCGGCAGATATGGATGGGGATGGTGATCTGGATATAGTATCGGCTTCTCATCTTGACGACACCATTGCATGGTATGAGAACAACAATGGTGACGCCTCCTCTTGGACAGCTACTGATATAGCAACAAGTGCAGATGGTGCATTTTCTGTCTTTGCGGCAGATATGGATGGGGATGGAGATACGGATATTGTATCGGCTTCTCCTTTTGACGATACTATTGCATGGTATGAGAATAACGGAGCTGTAGATCCTACTTGGACCGCTTCTGATATAGCAACAAGTGCAGATAGTGCACAATCTGTTTATGCAGCAGATATGGATGGGGATGGTGATCTGGATATAGTATCGGCTTCTCATGATGATGACACCATTGCTTGGTATGAGAATAGTGCTGCTTGTACGGTAAGTGACACTTTTGTAGTTACAGTGATTAAACCCAACCAAGAGCCCTCATTCACAAAGGGACCAAATATTACAGTTTGTGAAAATAGTGGTGCTTATACTGCCATTGGATGGGCAACAGACATTGATGATGGAGATGGAGGAACACAAAATGTAAGTTTTGATATTATAAGTAATAATAACCCAGGGCTTTTTGATGTTCAGCCTCAAATTAGCGCTACAGGAACTCTAACATTTACTCTAAAAGCAAACAGAAGCGGTAATGTAACACTACTTACAAGAATACAGGATGATGGAGGAACCGCTAATGGAGGAGACAATCAAAGTGATCCACAAACTTTTTATATCACTGTTAATGCCCAGGATAATCCCGATTTTATTTTTTCTGTATCTGGCTCCAGTGTAACAGAAATTTGCGAAGATGATTCCAGATCTATAGATCTAATTGTAAGTGGCACTTCAAATCAAGGAACCTTCACTGTCTCCCCTTCGGGCATTATGTCATTTACCTATGTAAGCCCTTCTTCCTATGATTTTAATGTTAACTCAACAGGCACTGCAACAATTACTTTCACGACCTCTGGAACCTGTCCTGGCACTGTTACTAAAACCATAATTTTAAGTCCCGCCGAAGATCCATCATTTAGTTATTCTTCTGCCATTTTTTGTGCCAGTGGAAGTGATCCATCCGCCTCAATTACTGGTGTAAGCGGAGGAGTGTTTAGTTCCTCTAATGGACTTGTTTTCTTAAATACCGCCTCTGGAACGATTGACTTGTCGGCATCTGATTCAGGGTCTTATACGCTTACTTATACAACACAAGGACTATGCGCCTCAGCTACAAGTACAATCATTACCATTCAAGATGACGACACTACCTTCACTTATGATTCCGCAAGCTACAGTCAGGCATGCCCAAACCCTACTCCAACAATTACAGGTGTTACCGGAGGTATATTCTCCTCGGCAGCTAGCCTTACTATTAATGCGACAACAGGTGAAATTACTACATCAACTTCATCTCCTGGAACTTACACTGTAACTTATACGATTTCAGGAACATGTACTAATTCCAGTTCTTTTCAGCTTACTATCACATCTGCATTGAATGCCGATTTTAGTTATCCAAGCTCCCCTTATTGTACTTCTTCTTCAAATGTTACACCCACCATTACCGGCCAATCTGGTGGAAGCTTTGCAGTTCCTTTGGGAGTTTCACTGGTAAATAATAGTACAGGAGAGATAGATATCTCTGCATCTAACCCTGGAAGCTACATTGTAAGCTATACAATTACCGATTGCGGTTCAAGTATTACAGTTACAACTACAATTGAAATATCGGCCTCTGTAACTGCAACAATTTCTTATCCTTTAGCAACTTATAGTGATAATGATGCTGATCCAACTCCCGCAATAACGGGTCATGTTACGGGAACTTTTACCGCTTCTCCATCAGGGCTTACTTTCACTAGTACTTCGACAGGTCAGATTGATCTTAGCGCCTCAAATTTTGCTACTTATGAAATCACTTTTACCCCATCAGCTACGTGTTCAATACCTGTTACTACAACCCTGAAAATTCAGGGATGTCCTTATGTAGAAAACCCTATTGGTTATCCCCTTACCATTCCTTCTTCTCAAATTGCTTTTTATGAGTTTGAGGGCAATGGGGACAACTCTGTATCTGGAAGTTACGATTTAACTTTAGTGAATGCAACATATGAAAACGAGCAATCTCAGGGTGTAAGTTCTACATTCAAAGGACAGTCTAGTCTATTTAAAACATCAGGGCAATATGCTTACGTTCATTTAAATGATGCTTTTTCAGGAGCTTCAGGACTCACGATTAGCACTTGGGTTAAAATAAAAGAAATAGAACCAGGATTTGTAAATGATTACAACTATGTTGATCTAATTTGGATAAATAATGGAACTTCAACAGCTACTACGAGCAATCAACCAAGGATTAGGAACTTTATTGCACTTAAAAATGATAACTCAAAGAATTTCACGATAAATGGAAAAGCGACAGGAGGCGATTTTAGCGCTTATAATGATGAGAATCAATCAAACTTAACTACAATTGATACTGATAAAAATTGGCATC
>JAAZUX010000048.1 GCA_018623955.1 Flavobacteriaceae bacterium
ATCAAAACCCGAAATATTTATCGATCCGGACGGGTCTGCATTCGTCAGCTGTAGCTTTGAAAACTGAGCTGAAAGGGCTGAGGGAAGTTCGCTAAAACTCAGGCTCACACTTTGATCAGTGTCCGAAAAAGTCTCAAAATCAAAGGCGAAAGTCACATCGTTTTGACAGGCCTCCTGATCATAACGATCGAAGGTCAATACAAAAGGAGCCGGTGAGATTTCAATATCGTGGGAGTTGACTGCAAAATAAATGGAATTGTCGGGTACAATTTTGATCCTTACCCGGTCAGAACTGATCCCCCCTGGGACTGTGATCACCTCTTCCCCATCGTTGGGTGTGGAGGAGAGCAAGCGAGTTCCGAAGGTCGCTCCCCCGTCTGTGGATAAAAAAACAGATACAAACTTTGTTTCGATAGGAGCCAGATCAGTTTGCGCAACTTCCCAGGTCAAAGTTTGTTTAGTTCCTGCTTCCCAAAGGATTCCCTCTTGATTTTGAGAACTCATTTTAAAGGGACCTGCATCAGAGATGATTTTAAGGGCTTTGATATCAAAAGCCATTCTCCCTGAACCATCGACAGATGCCGGATAACGATCTCTTACCGTCACTGCCCAAGTCATTGCTCTGTCCACCAAAGACACCGTTTCCCATTGCCCCCCTGTCTGTGGATTGTCCATTGTCAAATTTCCCTCCAAAACTGCACCCATTTCGGGAACACTTCTGATGGGACTGATGGAAGGCGGTATGGATCTAACCTGTGCTCCCAAATGATTGTAAGGTCCGAAATTGGAAGCATCCACCTGACCCGTATCCAATTGTTCCCAACAATAATACAACACATCCCCATCGGGATCCGTACCCGAGGCTTTTAGCTCATAGGCCGTTCCCACGGGTAGAATATAGTCCCGATCGGCAGAGACAGTGGGAATTTGATTTTCATTGGCGACCGATGTATAACAGGTTTTTTTATCGGTATATTCGTTGATGCTCTGAATACTGTGATAATGAAAATAGGGATCACTGTGCCGCTGAACATTATCCAAACCTACGATCCCGGCATACCCCATGATGGTTGAACCGCTTCCGGGTTCTGAGCTGAACCCTTCAAACTCGTTATTGTGTGAAAAAGTATGAAAGGCCCCAAATTGATGCCCCATTTCGTGGGTCACATAATCGATGTCAAAATGATCGTTCAGATAAGGGTCATTGGCAGTACCCTGGAAAGGGTGTGCACTAAAAGCTCCCCCTTTAATCCCATCTCGACAAACACTTCCCACACTACCGGCATTCCCGTTTCCTCCATCTCTGGCATATGCAAACAGGTGGCCTATATCATAATTCTCTGCTCCTAATATTTCATCCAAGGTCTCTTGAGCCTGAGTGTTTAAATTACTCGTGTAGGGGTCAGTATCGACGTTGGGGAAGATCAAATCAAGTCCTGACACCAATTCCAAATGTATTCCCAATTCCGTTTCAAAGACTTCGTTAACCCTGTTGATGGTACTAACCACAGCGGCATAGGCATCCTCCTTGTTCGTTCCATTGGAAGGATCGTCGTCTCCCCAAAAAGAAGTATAGCCCCCCGTAGTCGAAACCGCCAGTCTAAAGGTTTTTATAATTCCCGTATTTGCTTTTCTAAAATTTTTATGATCGGTACTCGGCAAGTTTAAATCTTTCCAATTGTCCTTCAGAGAGGTGGTACAATTAAAGTCTTTGTGAGCACTTTGCATCGATCGTGTGTAAGAAAGATAGCGGTTTTGTTGACCTCTTAAAGGCTGTAAAAATCTACTTGCTCCATTGGGATAACGAATCCAGGCATTGATTCCCATGGGCGTGTAAGAAAGTCTGATGTGAATATCGGGGCGTTCCCGGCTTCTTCCAACATAGGTTTTGATCTCTGGGAATGCTGCTTGTAGTTTGGGCGATAATACCGCAGCTTTTTTGAGTTCAAACACTTCCTCTTTCCCCCATTCATTGGGTAAAACCATTTCCACCTGATCTTTTCCTACCAAAAAATTGATCCCTTTGGAATTGGTCAATGTATTTTGAAATGCGGCTGCATCCAAATCCATTACAAACCGTCCTTTATCATCCGAAATGGGTAAATGTCCCATGGGATCATCAGAAGTTAATGACCAAAATTGCTGAGCATTGACACCCGACAAACCCATACAAGATATAGTTAATAAAAAAAGACAAAAACGGTATATTGCCAAAATCGGGTTTTTAGTTTTATAATTTAAAAAAACAATATTAAACCAAAAGCATTTTAGGTGTACTTTTGACAAATATCAAAATTTTTAGATGGAGGTCATCCATAGTATTAGCAATTACCAACCCAAAAGACCCTCAATATTGACCATTGGAACCTTTGACGGGGTTCATATTGGGCATCAAAAAATCATTCGCGACCTGGTATCAAAAGCGAAAGAAGAAGATTTATGTGCTCTGGTATTGACCTTTTTTCCTCATCCCAGAATGGTTTTGCAAAAAGATACCCAGCTCAAAATGATTGATACCTTGGAGGAAAAGAGACAACTTTTGGAATCATTGGGAGTCGAAATACTCATAGTCCAACCCTTTACGCTAGAGTTTTCAAGGCTGACGGCCATAGAATACACCAGAGACATTTTGGTCAATGGCCTTAACATTTCCAAACTCATCATAGGATACGATCACCGATTTGGAAGAAACCGAGAGGCCACCGTTGAGGATCTAAAACACTTTGGCTTAGATTACGATTTTTCGGTAGAAGAAATTCCGGCCCAAGACATAGCGTCCATAGCCGTAAGCTCCACCAAAGTGAGAAATGCCATCTCGGCGGGAGAAATTAAAAAAGCCAACCAATATTTGGGAAGACCCTTTTCGCTCTGTGGATCCATTGTCAAAGGAGACAAAATCGGTAGAAAAATAGGTTATCCAACCGCCAATTTAGACATTAAAGAAACATACAAACTCAGACCACAAAATGGCGTCTACCTCGTTCAAAGTCATTTGAATAACCAAAAATATTTTGGAATGATGAATGTTGGAAAACGCCCCACGGTCTCTGGAAAACAAATACAAACTGAAATTTATTTTTTCGATTTTGACGGTGACCTTTATGGAAATAAATTAAAAATTGAACTGCTGGAAAAAATAAGAGACGAACAAAAATATGATTCGCTGGAGTCATTGGGAAATCAACTCAGTATCGACCAAAAAAGCTGTCAAAAATTAATTCCAAAATACCTTTAAATTTGAATTAATCCATTGGTTTCCTCTACCTTTACACCGAAAAAACAATCACATGTTACCGCTTTCATACCTGAGAGAACATACCGAAAAAATCAAAGAGGGATTGGTCAAAAGAAATTTCCCGCAGCCAGAGCTGGTCGACCAACTGCTTGAAACAGATCAGAAAAGGAGATCACTTCAAAGCCAATTGGATGAAACCCTTTCCAAAAGCAATCGACTGGCCAAAGAAATTGGAACCCTTTTTAAATCAGGACAAGCAGAAAAAGCCAATGCATTAAAATCGCAAACAGCCGATTTAAAAACCACTGGAAAAGTCCTACAAGAGCAACTCCAAAAGGTTGAAGTGGACCTTTTGTCCATCCGTACTCAAATTCCCAATGTACCTGACGAAAGTGTTCCCTCGGGGAACTCGGAGAACGACAATGAAGAGGTATTTAGCGCAGGCAGCATTCCCGATTTAAAGGAGCATGCACTTCCACACTGGGAATTGGCCGCACAATACGATTTGATTGATTTTGACTTGGGCAGTAAAATTACCGGAGCCGGATTCCCGGTTTATAAAGGTAAAGGTGCCAAACTCCAAAGAGCTCTTATTCAATACTTTTTGGACAAAAATACCACTGCCGGTTATACCGAATTTCAAGTACCCCACTTGGTGAACGAAGATTCAGGATTCGGAACCGGGCAGTTGCCCGACAAAGAGGGGCAGATGTACCATGTTCCCGAAGACGGACTCTACCTCATCCCGACAGCCGAGGTCCCTTTGACCAATCTTTTTAGAAACCAACTATTAGAGGCCAAAGACCTGCCCATCTGTATGACCGGATATACTCCCTGTTTCAGGCGAGAAGCCGGAAGTTATGGTGCCAATGTCAGGGGACTCAACCGACTTCATCAGTTTGATAAGGTGGAAATTGTAAGGCTTGAAGAACCACAAAATTCCAGAGCAGCATTGGATCAAATGGTAGACCACGTCAAAAGTATTTTGGAAGAATTGGAACTCCCCTACCGCATATTAAAACTCTGCGGGGGCGATCTCGGTTTTACCGCCGCACTGACCTTCGATTTTGAAGTCTACTCTACCGCCCAAAAAAGATGGTTGGAAATCAGCTCTGTTTCAACCTTCAACAGCTTTCAGTCCGAACGATTGCAACTGCGATACAAAGACAAGAATGGAAAAAAACAAGCTGTTCATACCCTCAACGGCAGTTCACTGGCCCTCCCCAGAGTGGTAGCAGGCTTGCTCGAAAATCATCAAACCCCCCATGGGATCAAAATACCAAAAGCATTGGTTCCATATACCGGTTTTGAAATAATCAACTGATCGATGATAGTCTATAATGTCACATGCAATGTGGCACCGGAGGTCGAAAAGCAATGGCAGGAATGGATCGATCTTCAACTCAATGACATTTCAAAATCCAAAAAAATAAGCACGACCTCAATTCTAAAGCTCAATACCAATACCCCAACAGAAGGGATAGTCTATGCCCTGCAGTATCAAATCACAGACCACAATACACTTGAGAACTTTTTAAAAAACGAAGACCAAACTCTAAAAGATCGAATCAAGAGAGATTTTGGTGAAGCGGTGCTCCATTTCAGCAGTCAACTCGAAATCATAAAAGAATACCCATGAAAGCCGTTTCTCCTAAAAAAAAATTAGGACAACATTTTTTGAATGATCTAAACATCGCTCAAAAAATTGCGGATTTACTTCAACATCAAAACTGTGACAACATCCTCGAAATAGGCCCCGGTATGGGTGTACTCACCCAATTCTTGATCCCAAAAATCAAAAATCTTAAATTGGTTGAAATTGATACAGAATCCGTAACCTACCTCAACCGGAAATATCCTGAGTTACAAAAAAATACCCTCAACGAGGATTTTCTTAAAATGGACCTCTCCAAAACCTTTGATGGCCAAACCTTTGGCATTATTGGAAACTTCCCTTACAACATTTCGAGCCAAATCGTATTCAAAGCCCTGGAGTACCGTCAACACCTTCCTTTTTTTTGCGGCATGTTCCAAAAAGAAGTCGCCCAAAGGATCTGCGAAAAACCCGGAACCAAAGCCTATGGCATACTCTCTGTTTTGTGTCAAACCTATTACCACGCCCAATACCATTTCAATGTTTCCCCCACTGTGTTTTCTCCCCCACCAAAAGTAGATTCGGGGGTTCTCTCACTCCAAAGAAAGGAAGATATGATCATCGATTTCGATGAAAAACTACTCTTTAAAATCGTTAAAACCGGATTTCAACAACGGCGAAAGACACTGAGAAACAGCCTTAAAAGCCTGAACATTCCCAAACTTATATTAGAAGATAGTATCTTTGACCTGCGGCCCGAAAAATTGTCTGCGACCCAATTCATAGAATTGACCAAAAAAGTGGGAAATGCCAAAATTTGAAATTGACAAAAACGGGATAAAGTTCATCGAGGAGTTGATCGATAATGGCGCAGACAAAAAACTGCAAAAAACCCTTAAAGACCTCCACTATGCTGATATTGCTGAGATCATTAACGAACTCTCCACCGATCAGGCAACCTATCTGGTCAAATTACTAGACAGTGATAAAACAGCCGATGCCTTGGCAGAAGTCGATGAAGACATCAGAGAAGGCATATTGGAAAACCTCTCCGCTAAGGAAATTGCCGAAGAGATCGAAGAACTCGATACAGACGACGCCGCCGACCTGATCGGCGAATTGCCCGAAGAACGCCAAGAACGGGTCATGTCACAGATCAGTGACACAGGCCATGTAGAGGACATACGCGAACTGCTCACCTATGACGAAGACACGGCCGGAGGCTTGATGGCCAAAGAATTGGTAAAAGTAGAAGAAGGGCTCAGCGTGCTCAAATGCCTCAATGCCATGCGCGCCCAAGCAGAGGAAGTGACACGAGTACACTCCATTTATGTAGTTGATGAAAAAAACGTTCTCAAAGGGCGGCTTTCCCTTAAAGACCTCATCACCGCCAACTCAAGAGCCATCGTCAAAGACATATACATCCCCAAGGTCGATTTTGTAACCGTAGATCAACCCGGTGAAGAAGTGGCCGACATCATGTCCAAATACGACTTGGAAGCCATCCCAGTGGTCAACAACAAAAAACAACTCATGGGGCGGATCACCATCGA
>JAAZUX010000049.1 GCA_018623955.1 Flavobacteriaceae bacterium
CCAACAAACGGGATACCATGAGAATTTTAGACAACCCATGCGCAATGCCATTACGCTGGGGGAATTGTTTCGATCGGCGGGATACACCACCCTTTGGTCGGGCAAACACCACAGCATAGAAAATCCTGTGGACAGGGGTTTTGATCACTACAGCGGTCTATTGGATGGCGCAGCCAACCATTTTAACCCAGGGTTAAAAAGAGAAGGTGAGGGACAGCCAGCCCAAAAAGGGCTTAAAAAAACACCCGTTACCTACCGAAATTGGGTGATCGAAGGCGAAGTTTTCAATCCCTACACACCCAAATCCAAAGACTTTTATACTACCGATGTTTTTACAAATTATGCCCTTGATTGGATGGGACAAATCAAACCCGAAAAACCTTTTTTCCTGTATCTCTCATACACTGCCCCACATGACCCTTTGATGGCCTGGCCAGAGGATATTGAAAAATATAAGAATCGTTACACTGAAGGCTATGAGGTGATTCGAAATCAAAGGTTTGAAAAACAAAAACAACTGGGAATACTCCCCAAAAATACTCTATTATCTCAGGCAGAACACACCGACTGGAACAGCCTGACCGATGAAGAAAAAGCCGAGGAAAGCAAAACCATGACAGTATATGCAGCCATGATTGATCGGCTGGATCAGAACATAGGCAGAATACTGGAAAAATTGGAAAAGCAGGGAAAGCTAAACAACACCCTTATCCTTTTTACCTCTGACAATGGTGGATCGAGTGAAGTTGTCAATTTACCCGGGGGATATGGAGAAATTGGCACAGCTACCAACTGGAAGTCACTGGGAAAAAATTGGGCCAATGTAAGCAACACTCCTTTCAGGGAGTACAAAAACTGGAGTCATGAAGGCGGCATCAAAACCCCTTTAATCGCCTACTGGCCTGAAAAAATAAAAAACAAAGGCTTTGTATCCCACAAACCCGTACATTTTATTGACTTCCTCCCTACCCTACAAGAAGTTTCAGGAGCAGACTACCCCCAAAATTTAAATGGTAATATCATTTTTCCCAGCCCGGGAAAAAGTTTTTTACCCCAGATCTTGGGGGATGCCTCCAACGAGAGAAATGATCCTATTTTTTGGCAATGGCGACATGGAAAGGCCGTCCGGGATGGAAATTGGAAATTAGTGGCACATAAGGATGTCTGGGAACTGTACAATTTGGAATCCGATCCAGTTGAGGAAATGAATCTTATTGAGAAGGAAAAGGAAAAGGCAGCGCAATTAAAAGCGCGCTATGAAGATTGGGCCGTCCAGTTTGAGATCACCAAAAGATAATCTGATTTTTTTGACATGATACGCCTGTCCACCTTGCTGTTTTTCTTTTTATTCAAAAGTTTATTCTTTTTGGGGTGTTCCAATGCTTCGAAAGAAGAAAAAAAACCTCCCAATATTTTGTGGATTACCGTGGAAGACATCAGCCCTGATCTGGGTTGCTACGGAGATTCATTGGCCCATACACCAACTTTGGATGCCCTGGCCTCAAAAGGATTTCGATACAATCATGCCATAGCCAATGCACCCGTTTGTGCACCGGCACGAAACGCCATCATCACAGGAATGTATCCCTCATCTCTGGGCACCCTTCACATGCGGTCTTTTTCCAATTCCATGAAAAGTTCAGGGAGAATTCCTGAGGATATTATACTATATCCTGAGGTATTGAGAAACGCTGGATATTACTGTACCAACAACACCAAAGAAGATTATAATTTTAACTTAAAAAGAGCGATATGGGACGAATCCGGTAAATCTGCTCATTGGAAAAACAGACCCGATAAGCGCACCCCCTTCTTTTCGATTTTCAACTTGACCATGACGCATGAAAGTTGCATTAACAATCAGGAAAAACACGAGCGAATGACCCAAGACCTGCCGGATCACTTGCGTACAGATTCCGAAAAAATAGTGGTCCCCCCCTACTATCCCGATACGCCCAAGGTAAAATCATTACTGGCTCGGCATTATGATAACATCGCCACCATGGATATTGTAGTAAAAAAGCTTCTCAAAGAGCTTAAAGATGCGGGCGAAAGTGAAAATACCATCGTATTTTTTTATTCCGACCATGGTACAGGCCTGCCTAGACACAAAAGGTGGTTGTTTGATACGGGAGTAAAAGTCCCTTTTATTGTATACATTCCCAAACAATTCAAAGAGCTTTATCCGGCTAAACCAGGAAGCGAAGTTGAACAACTGATCAGTTTTATTGACCTGGCCCCAACTGTCATTGAGCTGGCAGGTGCCGAAATTCCAAAAAAAATGCAAGGGCAAGCTTTTTTGGGAAAAAATCTAAAACCGGAAAGAGAATATGTATTCTTGGCCCGAGGCAGAATGGATGAACGCTATGACATACAAAGAGGGGTCAGAAGCAAAAAGTTTAAGTATCTGCGGTACTACGAACCCAAAAAACCATTTATTCAATACATGAACACCCCCGAGGGAGGGCCTTTGATGACAGCACTGAGAGAGGCCAAAAAAATGGGTAATCTCAAACTGGAAGGAAAACAACTGTTTGTTGCCAACAAACCCACCGAATCATTGTTCGATTTAACTCAAGACCCAATGGAGTTCAATGACCTTGCCAATGACCCAAGTATGAAGGATGTACTGGCTCAACTCAGAATCGTTCACGACCAATGGATGAAAGAGGTGATGGACGTTGGATTGATTCCCGAAGCCATCATGAGAACCTGGGAAGAAAAGAACGATCAATCCATTTACAAATGGGTTAGGACACAGGAAGATTTTTATGATGAATTGTTGTTGATCTCCTCAACATCAAATGAAAACATACTGTTTAGAGGGTTAAATCACCCCAATGAAGCCGTTCGATATTGGGCAGGACAGGGCTTTTACAATTTGGATAAAAAGATCGGTAATAGCAGCATAAATCGTTTAAAACAAAAACTCAATGATCCCATGATCAATGTTGGTATTAGTGCTGCTCGGGCATTACTCAAGCATGAATCCCACTCCAAAGAATTGATGAAAGTATTATCCAGCGGATTAAAAGCAGAAAATGAGTGGACGCGATTACAAACCGCTTTGGTGTTGGATGATTTTCAGGAAGCGCTCCGAGATATGGAAAGCCAAGCACAAAAACTTATCGATAAAGATCCTAACAAATATGTAGTACGTGTTCTCAATCACGGACTCAATAACCTTAATGGAACATCTAACAAGGTCAGGTAGTCCAAATTTTCTTTTAGGATTCAAATTATTTAAACGCTTAAAATAACTAGCAATTCTCAAAAAAAATTTTATTTTTGATAGTGAGTACGTGTACGCACACATAAAATACATTTCTAAAATTTAAAATAAAATAATGGATTTAAACAGAAGAAAATTTATCAAAGATGCCTCCTTGGTCTCGGCCGGGGTAGTTGCCGGAATAAGTGGGGTTAGTGCTGCCAGTACTGCCATGACTGCCCAAAGCTACAGAAGAATTATTGGTTCTAACGATCGCCTCAATGTGGGAATCGTAGGGTTTTCGAGTCGAGCTAAAAGTTCACTTATTCCTGCTTTTCAAGAACATACCAAACAACAAAACTGTCAGATTGTAGGTGTTTCTGACATCTGGAACAGAAGAAGAGAAGAAGGAAAAGCCTTCTTGGAGAAGAAAACAGGCAATAAGATCAAAACATGGAGAAATAATGAGGAAATGTATGACAAAAATCAGATTGATGCTGTCATCATCTCAACTGCTGATTTCCAGCATGCCCTTCATACCGTTCAGGCAGCCAACGCCAAAAAAGACGTTTATGTAGAAAAACCTTTTGCCGAAACCATGGAAGATGCCAGGTTGGGGAAGAAAGCCGCCAATGATGCCGGTATCATTCTCCAGGTGGGATCACAACGAAGAAGTGGCAAAAACTATCATGCTGCCGATAAATACATCAAATCCGGAGCTTTTGGAGATGTAGTGATGGTAGAAATGACCTGGAACGTAAACCAACCCGGCAGATGGAGGGTATATCCCAACAAAGTCAGTGATATCAAAGAATCTGATGTAGATTGGAAAAGATACCTAATGAACCGTCCCTACCAAAAATGGGATCCAAGAAAATACTTAGAGTACCGTTTGTTTTGGCCTTTATCTTCGGGTATCCCAGGACAATGGATGGCCCACCAAATCGACACCGTTCACTGGTTCTCTGGTTTGGAGCATCCAAGAAGTGTAGCTGCCAATGGGGGTATCTACCTATGGAAAGACGGTCGAACCAACTTTGATACCATGACCGCAGTATTCGATTACGGTCCCTTGGATGATACGAACTCCGGATTTCAAGTGGTATATTCTTCCCGCTTTACCAACTCTGCGGGAGGAACCAAAGAAATTTATTACTCCAATGGGGGTGAATTGAATTTGAAAACCAACAAAGTAACGCCCAACGGTGGACTTACAGAACGGCATTCCAGTGCAATGAAAATGCAACCCAATCAATTGAATGAGTTTTCTTTGTCTGAAATCGATACCAAAGTAGTTACTTCTGCCAATACAGGAGTGGACAATATGACATCTAATCACATGCTCAACTGGTTGGAATGTATACGTTCGAGAGAAAAAACCAATGCACCGGTTGAAGCAGGTTACAATCACTCCATTGCCAATATCATGACCACTGCATCCCTGAGAACAGGACTTAAAGCCACTTTCGATGTGAAAAATCAAGAAGTCTTGGCAGGTGGAAAAGTATTTAAATATTAATTGATGTTATGATTAGGGCTTTTACCTTAATGGCAATCCTTGGCATTACTATGAGTTCATGTGAAGGACAACCTAAAACTGCCGAAGCGGAATCTGCTTCGGTTGTTTTTGTCAACGATACTGCAAACCAAAAGATTGACGTACAACTTAATGGTACGCTATTTACCAGTTACCATTATCAAGCCTCATTACCCAAACCCGTTCTCTTTCCACTGGTCACTGCCAGTGGTAAAACCCTTACAAGAGGTTTCCCCATTGATCCTCAGCCGGGAGAACGCGTAGACCATCCCCATCATATGGGTCATTGGTTCAATTACGGAGATGTTAATGGGCTGGATTTTTGGAATAACTCAGATGCTATTCCCGAGGAGAAACTAGAAAATTATGGTAAAATTGTCCACAGCGAAATTGTGAAAATAAATCAAGAAGAAGGCAGTCTTATTACCAAAAGTAGCTGGCAAAACATTGCTGGCGAATCCTTGCTAGACGAAACTACCGTTTTTAAATTTTCTCAAGAGGGCAACACCAGAGTCGTTGATCGATCTACCACACTTACTGCACTGGAAGACATTTCCTTCAAAGACAATAAAGAAGGCGTTTTTGGTGTCCGTGTTACCCGTGCAATGGAGTTACCCGCCAAAAAACCGGCGATTTTCGTAGATGCACAAGGCAATCCCACCGAAGTAAAAGTATTGGACAATACCGGGGTTAATGGAAACTACCTCAGCAGTGAAGGATTGGAAGGAAACGATGTTTGGGGAACTCGTGCAGAATGGGTAAAACTCTACAGCACCATAAATGAAGAACCCGTTTCTATTACCATCTTGGATCATCCCAATAATGTGGGCTACCCCACCTATTGGCATGCCAGAGATTACGGTCTTTTTTCGGCCAACCCATTGGGTCAGGAAGTCTTCTCTAAAGGTAAAGAAACTCTAAACTTTGCTTTGCTAAATGGAGAGTCAGTAACATTTCATTATAGAATGTTGGTACATAATGGTTCAGTTCTTGATCCAAAAGACATCAAAAAGTTTTCGTTGGTCAATTCTAAATATAAAAACTATTTTAACGGTAGCGATCTATCCCAATGGATAGTACCTGAAAACAATATTTGGTGGATTGTAGATGAAAAAACCTTAAAAGTAAAAAGTGGTCCCGAACAAAAAGGATCAGTTTTGTGGACCAAAGATGAATTTGAAAATTTCCGTGTCCGGCTCAAGTTTAAGTTTGGCCCCGGAACAGTGGATTCAGGGATTTTTATGCGTGGAGACGATGCGCGTAATCCTCAAATCCAAATTGGAATTTCAGGATCACTCAAAAGAGACATGACAGGATCTCCCTATGTCCCCAAACAAGGCTATCCTCAAGAAGCTGTTCTGACATCATCATTGCTTAAACAAGATGATTGGAACAAAATGGAAGCAGAGGCCATAGGTAACCGTTACCGCGTTTGGCTCAATGGCAAACAAGTTATGGATTACACCATGAAAAATGCTAATTTATACGGTCCGATAGGCATTC
>JAAZUX010000050.1 GCA_018623955.1 Flavobacteriaceae bacterium
ACCCAATGATTTGGCCATTTCAATTTGAGCTACCGTTGTTTTAACTTCCTCAGGCGTATAGACAAAGTTTCCCCGCCTAGGACGAATCAAAACGTGAACAGGAATGGGAGAGTGATTTAATACGTATTCAAGAAATTTTGGAGAGGGTGTCAATCCATCTTCTAATAAGTTTTCACAAAGTTCCAATCGTGATGCCCCCCCATTAATGGCATTGTACAGGGAAGTTTTGGAAGTACAACAGATTTCAATTATCAAGAAAAATATTTTTATTGTTAATGATGTAATTTTAGTACAATTTGACTGTTTTTTCTAATTTCAAACCATAATTTTTGATCAAATTTTAATTAAATACACCTATATTTACGAGCATCAAACAACACTTTATAATCTTGCCAATTAATGAAACAGGAAAAAATTTTATATCAGTTTCCGGGGGCTTTCGAAGAATACCGATTTGAAAAACTACACAATGTTACTTTCGACTCCTCTTTTTCGGGCTCTGAGGCAGTAGCTGATGAAATAGCTTCACTTATCAAAGAAAAACAAGCCAATGGATTGCCATGTGTTTTGGGATTGGCAACAGGTTCATCTCCTATCAGTGTATACAATCAGTTGATCAAACTCCACCAGGAGGAAGGCTTGAGTTTTAAAAATGTGATCACTTTTAACCTTGATGAATATTATGGGCTAGAACCCAACGACATCAACAGTTATCACTTTTTTATGCATGAAAATCTTTTTGATCACATTGATATTCCTGCCGAAAACATCAACATTCCCTCCGGCATCCTTGAACCCAAAAAAGTAAGGGACTATTGCAAAGCCTATGAAAAAAAGATAGCTGACCTGGGAGGGCTCGATTTTCAATTGTTGGGGATTGGAAGAACCGGGCATGTCGGTTTCAATGAGCCGGGCTCTAATATCAACTCACAAACCCGTTTGGTGACCCTAGATCATCTCACGCGATATGATGCTGCAGGAGCTTTTTATGGCATTGAAAATGTTCCCAGTAAGGCCATCACCATGGGGATTAAAACCATTCTTTCGGCCAAGCGTATTGTCCTTTTGGCCTGGGGAATCAATAAAAGTGAAATCATTCAAAAAGCGGTAGAAGGGGCCTTAACTCCTAATATACCCACCACCTACCTTCAAGAACATCACAATACTACTTTAGTTTTGGACCATCAGGCAGCTTCGGGATTGACTCGAATTAAAACGCCTTGGATCACCGGAAACTGTGATTGGAGTGACCTTTCCAATCAATGCAAAGCGGTTTATTGGTTGTGCGAAAAAACAGACAAATCCATTTTAAAACTAACAGAGGAAGACTACAATCAAAACGGAATGTCGGAGCTTTTGATCTTAGAGGGTAACTATTATGACCTCAACATCAAAATGTTCAATCGTTTACAAAATACCATCACGGGTTGGCCAGGAGGAAAACCCGATGCCGATGACAGTAATCGTCCTGAGCGTGCCCTGCCTGAGAAAAAAAGATCTATTATTTTCAGTCCCCATCCCGATGACGATGTCATTTCAATGGGAGGTACCTTTGATCGGTTGGTTGCCCAAGGGCATGAGGTCCATGTGGCCTACCAAACATCTGGAAACATTGCCGTATCTGATGACGAGGCACTAAAGTATATTGAGGTTGTTTCTGACATCAGCGATGATCTCTCCGTCTATGAAGATTTGAAAAAGGAGTTGTTGCACAAAGAAAAAAACACCATGGATTCTTTGGCTTTGAGAAAGCTAAAAGGAACCATCAGAAAAAGAGAGTCTTTGGCAGCCACGCGTTATATCGGAATCCCCGATCATCAAGTCCACTTCCTAAATCTTCCTTTTTATGAGAGTGGTAAAATCAAGAAAAACCCACCTTCACAAGAGGATATTGACATTACCAACCAATTGATAGAAACGGTGAAGCCTCACCAAATCTTTGCGGCCGGTGATCTGGCTGATCCCCACGGAACCCACCGCATTTGTCTGAACATACTCTTTGATTCCATAAATCAACTCAAGTCAGAGTCCTTTATGAACGACTGTTGGGTATGGCTCTACAGGGGAGCTTGGCAAGAATTCGAAGTGCACGAAATCGAAATGGCCGTTCCCATGAGTCCCGACCAAGTTTTACGAAAGCGCAAAGCGATATTTTATCACCAATCCCAGAAGGACAGTGTTATGTTTCAAGGCAGTGACGACCGTGAATTTTGGGTGCGGGCCGAGGACAGAAATCGTTTGAGTGCAAAACGTTACAGAGATCTGGGTCTCTCTGATTATCAGGCAATGGAGTTGTTCCAGCGCTACCATTTTTAATTTTCACCTTAAAAAAATATTATTATAGAAATCATTGAAAATCAAAAAAAATACGATGTGGTGATTGTCGGATCTGGTGCTGGCGGAGGGATGGCCACAAAAGTTCTGGCCGATGCTGGGCTTAAGGTGGCAGTGGTGGAAGCAGGTCCTTTTTTTGACCCTGCCAGCCCTGAACAACAAACCCAATTCAAATGGTCCTATGAGTCTCCCAGAAGAGGGGCCTCCAACAAAAGACCTTTTGGTGATTTTGATGCGGCCTACGGAGGCTGGGAAATCGAGGGCGAACCCTACACCCATAAGGGGAATACCAAATTCGATTGGTTTCGTTCCCGAATGCTTGGAGGGCGAACCAATCACTGGGGAAGGATTTCTTTGCGGTTTGGCCCCCGGGATTTTAAAAGCAAAGACCGTGATGGTTTGGGTGAAAATTGGCCCATAGGTTATGATGACCTAAAACCCTATTACGATAAAGTGGATCAACTCATTGGTGTTTTTGGAACCAAGGAAAATATTCCCAATGAACCGGATGGTTTTTTTCTTCCTCCTCCAAAACCAAGATTGCACGAACTCTATTTCATCAAAGGAGCAAAAAAGTCTAAAGTTCCTGTTATTCCTGCCAGGCTTTCAGTTTTAACAAAACGGATCAACAACGACCGTGGTGTCTGTTTTTATTGTGGCCAGTGTAATCGATCCTGTTCGGTCTATGCCGATTTTTCTGCAGGCTCTTGTCTGATCTTTCCCGCCCAAAAAAGCGGAGGCCAAGTCGATCTATACGTCAACAGCATGGTCAAAGAGGTCACTGTTGATGAAAATGGAAAAGCAACAGGGGTCAACTACGTCAGCAAAGATGACAAAAGAGAATACAGTATTAAAGGTAGGGTGGTCATTTTGGCGGCCTCGGCTTGCAGTACTGCTAGAATTTTATTAAACTCAAAAAGCTCACAACACCCCAATGGCTTGGGAAATTCGAGTGATCTGGTAGGTAAATATCTACATGATTCTACAGGAGCAGACCGCATGGCTTTTATCCCCGATTTGATGAATCGCAAGCGATACAATGAAGATGGTGTGGGAGGAATGCACGTTTATACCCCTTGGTGGTTGGACAACAAAAATCTGAATTTTCCCAGAGGATATCACCTTGAGGTATGGGGAGGTATGTCCATGCCTTCCTATGGATTTGGCTTTGATCCCAATATGTTTAACAAATTTTTTGGAGAAAAAGTGGGGGGCTATGGAGACCACCTCCGTGCCGATGTAAAAAAATACTACGGTTCTTTGGTCGGGCTCTCCGGTAGGGGAGAATCCATCGCTATGAAAGACAATTATTGTGAGATTGATCCCAATACCGTGGATGAGTATGGCATACCCGTTTTGCGTTTCAATTATAGTTGGTCAGATTTTGAAAAAAAGCAGGCCGTTCACATGCACGATACTTTCGAAGAAATCTTTGAAAATATGGGAGGTATAGTCTTGGGGGAAAAGCCCGGTGCAAACAAAGACTTTGGTCTTCATACCCCAGGAAGAATCATCCACGAAGTAGGCACTACCCGTATGGGGAGTGATCCAAAAACTTCGGTGGTTAATGAATTTGAACGCTTGCACGATGTAGAAAATGTGTTTGTCGTTGATGCGGGTCCTTTTGTGTCACAGGCAGATAAAAACCCTACTTGGACCATTATGGCGCTCTCTTGGAGAACTTCTGAATTTATCATTGAGGAATTAAAAAAACAAAATATCTAAGTCATGGACAGAAGAGAAAGCATAAAAGCCATGATGTTGGGGTCTTTTGGGACCGGGCTGCTACTGCAAAGTTGTGTGGATACCACTTCACAGCAATTACAAGATAAAATATGGAAATACCAATACGGTAGAACCCCTAATGAAGCCGCTCACGACCAAAAGCTTTTGGGACAACAATTTTTTGATGAAAAAGAAATGGAGTTGATCACCCGACTGGCCAACTTAATACTACCACCTCATGAAAATGGCTCAATTGAACAAGCCGAGGTTCCTGGATTTATAGAATTTATAGTCAAGGATATTTCATCGCTTCAAAAACCCCTTCAAACCGGATTAAAATGGCTCGAGCAAGAATCCAAAAAACTATATGGAAACCCATTTACAGATTGTTCTGAAGTGAATCAAAAATCAATATTAGATTCCATTGCATATGAAATTGAGGATGTTGAGGAACAACCACAGGGGGTCGCATTTTTCTCTTTGATAAGAGATTTGGTTGTAACGGGCTATTTTACCTCAGCGGTTGGGTTAAAAGATCTCGGTTATGTGGGTAATTCCCCCAATGTTTGGGACGGTGTGCCGGACCAGGTATTGAAAGAGCACGATGTGGCTTATGACGAGGCATGGTTGGCCAAGTGTGTCAATCAGAATACACGCAACGAAATTGCTAAATGGGATGAAAATGGTAAATTAATAAATTAAAACTCAAATATCATGAACAGAAAACAATTTTTATCACTTGCTGGAGTTTCAACATTAGGATTGGTATTTCCAGCTCCAATCTTTTCAAGTGAGAAGGACGCAAAAAACAAAATCTCCTTGGCCCAGTGGTCCATGAACAGATCTTTTTTTTCCGGAAAAAAAGATGCCCATGACTTTGCCGTTTATGCCGCTAATATGGGATTTGCAGGAGTCGAGTTTGTCAATCAATTTTATTTTGACCAACTCAAAAATGGAACCACTTCCAGTAAAAACGTCAGTAGTTTGGCCAAAACCCTCAATTCACGTGCAAAAGACAACAACATCACCAATGTTTTGATCATGGTTGATTTGGAGGGTAACCTTGCAGATACTTCATCTAAAGAAATCAAGACTGCGATCGAACAACACAAAAAATGGGTTGAGTTGGCTGCCGAGACTGGTTGTCATTCCATTAGAGTAAATCTCTCCGGGGAAAAAGATCCCAAAAGGTGGATCGATAAGTCTGTAGAAGGTCTGACCGGACTGTGTGGGTTTGCTAAAACCATGGGCATTAATATTATTGTTGAAAATCATGGCGGGTTGTCTTCTAACGCCAGTTTGTTGGCACAAGTCATGAAAAAAACCAATTTGGACAATTGTGGAACCCTTCCGGATTTTGGAAATTTTTGTATTGCCCACAGTTGGGGGAACGATCCCAGTTGCGAAGAATGGTACGATATGTACAAAGGGGTTGCAGAATTGATGCCTTATGCCAAATCGGTAAGTGCCAAATCCTATGATTTTGACGACAATGGAAATGAAACCAAAATCGATTATGCCAAAATGATGAAGATCGTAAAACAAAACAACTACGATGGATTTATTGGTGTAGAATACGAAGGCAGTCGCTTGGGTGAAAATGAAGGTATTTTGGCTACCAAAAAACTAATTCAACGCTTACTATAATACAAATATATGTGTCAATTTTTCAAAAAAATATTTTTTGTAGCTGGCTTTATCCTAATAACGATGAACGCCTGTAACCCTCCTCAACCGATTTACAGTTTGGATAAGGCTCCCCTTATTCCACTTCCATCAACGGTAGTGCCTTCGGCTGAGGTCATGCCCCTTAATGCGATTCAATCGATCAGGACAGTAGGGGCCGACGAGCAACTCATTTCAATGGCCCAAAATTTTAAAAGTTTTTGGAAAAAACACACCGAACAGGAGTTGCCTCTCTCCGATGATACAGTCGATGGTGATCATGCCATTACGCTCATAATCGACAATGATTTCAGCCCTCAGCATGAAGCCTATAAGCTAGAGATAGCTTCGGATGAAATCAGCGTTAAGGGAAAAACAGCCGAGGGGGTTTTTAGAGGTTTAAAAACTCT
>JAAZUX010000051.1 GCA_018623955.1 Flavobacteriaceae bacterium
AGGTAGGATTTTGCTTTTGAGGAGTATCATCAGTCAATGGACTCCCTCTTCGTTGATTGGCCGGATGGAAAAAGGTCTTGAAGAACTACAACTTCCTGAAAACCGGTTGCTTCTCAGCCGATTTAACGAGATGATTGACGACGAAATTTCGGGCCTTGACGCTCCATACATATACGAACGTATGGGAGAAAAATACCGTTATTACTTTATCGACGAATTTCAGGACACCTCCCGATTGCAATGGAAAAATCTCATTCCTTTAATTTCCAACGCCTTACAGGGCCTGGATGATGACCATCAATTGGGGTCCCTGCTACTGGTGGGCGATCCCAAACAAGCAATATACAGATGGAGGGGTGGAGAAAACGAACAATTTTTGAGCCTTTTAAATAAAGAGAGCCCCTTTCAGCAATTGCTGCCCGAGATCACCCTTTTACCCAAAAATTACCGGAGCCGAAAGGCCATTGTAGATTTCAACAATCAGTTTTTTGCTTGGGTGGGTTCCAAATGTGAAGACCCCGAGCAAAAGCAAATGTTTGAGCAACAAACCCAACAAGAATTTAATCCCAAAAAGGGGGGGCAAGTAGTGGTACGGTTTATCGAAAAGAGTAGGAAAAAAGAAAGTAGTAATTCCCTCTATCAGGAACAAACTGTCAGCTCACTCAAAGCTGCACGATCCAGTGGTTTTTTGTGGAAAGACATGGCTGTTTTGGTCAGAAAAAAAGAGCAGGCAGCTCTGATAGCCCAAGCACTTCAGACACAAGACGTCCCCATGATCTCCTCAGAGTCATTATCACTGGGAAGTTCTCTTAAAGTAAATTTCCTTATCGCACTCATTCGTTTGGCAGTAGATTCCGATGATGTTGAACAAAGAAAAAATATCATTGAATTTTTGTATCACAACAAGGGTACAAAAATGGACTTGGATCAAAGCCTGAGTTCATCTATTTTTCTTCCCATTTTTGCCTTTGAAAAAGAAATTAAAAAACAATTTGAAGTTTCATTTGATTTTCAGTTTTTTTCAAAAAAATCTCTTTACAATGCGATTGAGTATGCCATTGCCGCTTTCCAACTGATTGAAAATATGGAGGCGCATTTGAACGCTTTTTTGGATGATATCTTTGAGTTCAGTAGTCAAGACGAAGGAAGCTTTATGAGTTACCTTCACTATTGGGAGCAAAAGGGAAAGGATCAAACAATTGTCATCCCTGAGGGAGCGAATGCTGTAAAAATTTTGACCATTCACAAGGCTAAGGGACTTGAGTTTCCCGTAGTGGTTCTCCCTTTTGCCTCAGAAGAATTGGTCTCTTCCAGAAGTCGAAAAGTATGGTACCCCATCAAAAATCATTTTGACACTCCCTTCAGTTGGGGAAGAATTCATTTTTCAAATAAATTAAAATACTTGGGTGAAGAAGCCATTGCATTTTATGAACGACAGCTTTTGGCAGAGCGAGGAGATGCCCTCAACACCCTCTATGTGGCTTTGACCCGAGCGGTTTCTCAAATGTATTTGATATGCACTTTGGAAGAAGAAACCACTCCTGTCGATAAAAGTTATGCCACTTTGCTCAACCATTTTGTGAGAAGTCAAAATCAAACCCCTGAAATAGAACACCCTTTTAGGTGGGTTACTGCCGAGAGGGAGGAGATCGAGGAAGAAGAAGAAACTCCTGTTAAAACCCTCAAACCCGATTTCAAAGTTCAGCCCAATTGGCAAAAAAGACTTTGGGTGCAAATGCACGCAAAGCAGGACGATTCGGCCATTGCCGCCCGAAAAGAAGGCCTGTTGGTTCACGATCTAATGGCCGAAGTATCCAGCACCAAGGATGTTTCCACTGTGGTGACCGATGCCCTTCATCACGGAAATATCAACAAAGAGGAATACGATCACTATCTGCAAATGGTAAAAGACATTGTGGATCATCCACAACTTTCACCCTTCTATCAAGAAGACATCGAAGTCTATAATGAAAAGGATATTTTGATTCCTCAAAAATCCTTTGTTCGCCCCGACCGGGTGGTGAAAAATAAAGACGGCTGGGTAATTATTGATTATAAAACTGGAAAAGAACAACCCCATCACTTCTCACAAATTAGACATTATGCCGAATTGCTTGAGGAGATGACCCAAGAGAAATCAAAATGCTTTCTGGTTTACATTGGGAAAAAGACAGTAGTAAAAACAGTAGTATGATGTTCCATTTCAAGATTGAAAAATAAGGATGAAAACCTTTTTGGATGAAATAGCGGAAGAAATTGTCAATTCAAAATATCCCTTTGAATCTGTCAAAGTTGTAGTACCCAGTCGTCGGGCAAGTTTGTTTTTAAAGAACGCATTGGCCCGTCAAATTCAAAAACCGGGTTTTGCTCCCGAAATCCTAAGTATCGAAAACTTTGTAGAGGAACTTTCTGCCCTTACAAAGGTTTCTCCCGTTGATTTGATCTTTGAATTTTACGCGGCCTACCAAGGAGTGTCCGATGAAAAATACCGGGATTCGTTCGATCAATTTCTGGGTTGGGCCTCTGTCATTTTATCCGACTTTAATGAGATGGATGCCCATTTGGTGGATGTCAAAACTTTTTTTGATTTCCAATTTTCGCTCCAGGAAATGACCCAATGGACCAAAAGTGAAGATCAAACTAATATCATCCAAAACCATTTGGAATTTTGGAGACTCATGCCTGCGCTTTATGAGGGATTAAATCAAAGGCTACAACAAAAGCAGCAAGGAACCCTGGGGTTGATTTTTAGAGAGGCGGTTGCCAATTTGGAGTTTTATTTAAACCAGACGAACAAATACCATTATTTTGTCGGTTTCAATGCCCTTAATGAATCCGAAGCCCAGATCATTCAGGAATTTATATCCAGGAATAAGGGAAAAGTCTGTTGGGACATTGATAACCATTTCTTTCATGACAAGGCTCATGCCGCCGGGAAATTCATTCGTCAATATCATGCGGATTGGAAATCCTTACGCTCCCAACCCACTTCATTTCAAAAGTACTACACGCATCCTAAAAAAATTGAAATCATTGGCGTGAGTAAAAATATTGCTCAAGCCAAATATGCTGGTCAATTGGCGGTTCAACTGGCAACAGATCATCCCGATGAAAAAACAGCAGTGGTGTTGGGCAACGAATCCCTTTTGACCCCGGCACTTTCTGCCATAGATGATATTGCTTTGACTTGGAATGTCACCATGGGCTACCCCTTAAAGGAAACCCCGACAGCCGATTTTTTCGAACTATTTTTTCAGTTGCACCTCAACACCAAGAAGGGTTCTTTCTTTTATAAAAACTTCATAAGTTTACTGTCCACCCCTTGGTGCCTTTCACTGCTCCAATTTCATGATTTGAATTTCAAGGAGTTTTTAAAAGAGATTGAGTCCAAAAATCTGTTTCGTTTTGCCCAAAACCAACTCTATGCATCGGATAACATCCAGTCCATCGACCATTGCTTTTTTGCTCCGGTTGATTCCATTGACGATTTCCTCATCCGACTGATTCGCATATGCGACTATCATATTGACTTTTTGGAACAGACACAAGAAACAGATGCTGCACTCCATATGGCCTATTTTCAAAAATTCAAAACCCTTTTTAATCAGTTGGAAGCCATGCATCATAAACACGCTTTCATTGAAAACCTTCCCTTGTTGCTTTTGGTTTTTAGAGCGCTTGTCAAAGGGGAGAAAATCGATTTTTTGGGAGAACCACTGGAAGGCATTCAGTTTATGGGTTTACTGGAAACCCGTTTGTTGGATTTTGATAATTTGGTGATCACCAATCTCAATGAGGGCATTTTACCTGCAGGTAAAAAGAACCATTCTTTCCTGCCCTTTGATCTCAAGAAAAAATTCAACTTGCCCACTTTTTTGGAAAACGACGCCATCTATACTTATCACTTTTACCGTCTCCTTCAAAGGGCCAAAAGGATTTATTTACTCTATAACACCCAAAGTGATGGACTCAATTCTGGTGAAATGAGTCGCTTTTTGTATCAGTTAAAATACCAACCTCAGCCCGATCATCAAATCGAAGAAAAACGGCTGGTCTTGAATTACAAAACCCCACCCAGTGGTGATTATTCAATCGAAAAAACCGAAAACATTCAGCAGCGTTTGCGCGCCATTGCCGAAAAAGGGTTTTCACCTTCCTCCCTTTCTCTATACCTGAGGAACCCTTTGGAATTTTATTACCAAAGAGTGCTTAAGATCAAAGAAAAAACTACTGTGGAGTCTACGATCAATCATATGGACAAAGGAAATTTGGTGCATGAGGTGGTTGAGCAACTCTACTTGCCCTATCGGAATCAAATGCTTACACCTGCCGATTTTAAACAAATAAAAGAGCGCCTTCTGCCCCTGATGGAGGAACGCTACCAATCCATATATCACGGTGCTGAAAACAGAACCGGACGGAACCATATCATTTTTGAAGTACTGAAAAAATCCATTTTAGATTTTTTAACCATTGAAGAAAAATGTGTTCAGCAGGGTAATCGCATCGAGATACTGCATCTGGAACATCCATTTGAGCAAAGTATTCAACTGCCAGGAATTGATTTCCCCATCAAACTGGTAGGTGTGGTGGATCGTATCGACTTATACAACGATACCCTCAGAATTATCGATTATAAAACAGGGATGATTCAACCCAGACAACTCAAATTACCTCATTGGGAAGTGTTTGATGAACAGACTGACTTCGCCTATCTGTTTCAGATTCTACTCTATTCTTATGTCCAAAAATCCCTTTTGTCCAAACATCAAAAAACAGCTGCAGGGATCATTTCGTTCAGAAATCTACCACAATATTTTATGTCTTTTTCTCACGGGAACAATCGAGATCAAGCCCTCAATGCGGAAAACCTAGATCATTTTGAAGCAACTTTATTTAAAATCATCAGTGAAATTTTTGATCCCAAAGTAAATTTTAAGAACAAAGGTTGATTAATTTAAAAATCAAATTTATATTCAATATATTTAAAAAAATAATTTCCCATGGGAGACCAATTCGAAAAAAATCAAAAAGAAAAAGGGATAAAGAAGGAACAACTCAACTGGTTGTTGCGGATCATTACCTTGGGAGACCGGTTTTCTCTGCAAGACTTTTATGATCGAATCAAAAAAGGCTTTGTAGAATTCCTTATCGTATTTTTTGGGGTATTGGTTTCTTTTGGGGTCGAAAGACAAGGGGAAGAATTTGGAGACAGAGAGTCCAATATCGATAACCTTGTTGGCCTCAGGGATGAAATGATCGACATCCGAGAGTACACCCAAATATACATGGAAGAAAATCAATGGATTCGGGGGATGTACAACCGATTATACGAACAATGGGATCAAGACAGAGACAGTGTCTTTTTGTTTATAGACGAGGCCGATGGATTGCCTTATTCCCCCCTTTCCTTTTACAACAACTACAATCCCTTCAATCCTCCAAGGGTTGTATATGAAGCCATAAAACTGGACGGAACATTTAGGTTTTTGGGATCAGAGGTAGGGCGATTTGTCAACAATACCTACGATGGAACCGATCTGAAATATTTAATGCTCAACACAGACCGAGAAGAAAAAGTCTATGTAGACCAGTTCGAAGCACAGGTAGCCAATAAGTGGATTTTTGAGTTGGACAAAATAGATTTATATGATACCGACTTTTGGGTAAAACACCGAAAATATTTTCAAAAAGAGAAATATTTGAAATACAATCTATTCAAGCGCTTGGGATTGTGGGAACAAATATCCGAGCAATTGGTAGAATACGAATCATCAGTTGGCGCCAATATCAAAAAACTCGACAGTGTAATCCAGCTTAAAGAGGAAGAATTTGTATTCATCTATTGGTGGTTCTAAGCTTTTTCGATCAGTCGCGCCACCAGTTTACCTGAGATCAGGGCAGGGGGTACCCCGGGACCGGGGACAGTCAGTTGTCCTGTAAAATAGAGGTTTTTTACTTTTTTACTTTTCAATTTAGGTCTCAAAAATGCCGTTTGTAACAGCGTATTGGCCATACCATAAGCATTCCCTTTGTAAGAATTGTAAACCGAAATAAAATCATTCACACAAAAAGACTCCCTAAAGAGAATGTGATCTTTTATACTTTGGTCAGTCAGTGATTC
>JAAZUX010000052.1 GCA_018623955.1 Flavobacteriaceae bacterium
ATGAATTCGAGTTAAATCTAAACGCTGAAAACTTGGATCTAGAAGCTTCCGCAAATGATCTAAACGAAACATCTGGTACCATTGGATCTCTGGATGGTAAGATCGCTCGCAAAGGAGGTAAAAAGGATGCAGCGTCTACCATTCACGCACACGGAACTTTTGAAAATATTCCGTCATTGGCGTCAGCCTTATCGAATCTTGATGTTGATGTATCTGGATTTAGAGCTCCTCTTAGTTGGAATCACAAGGATGGGTTAATAAATCGAACTGTCGCTGGTAAAATAAAAAAACTAGGTGCCGGAGTTGCTGCCAAATTGACCGGCGAATCTTCTGTAGAATCTACCCCAGTAGCTTCCAAAGAAGAACGACCTGCATTGACAGATGTTGTTTTGGAAATTATCAAAGCCAACCCTGAAATTAATGCTGACGGTCTTGTGGAATCAATTGGAGAAGGTGTTACAAAAAAGCAAGTCAAGGATTGCTGTGTTTTTCTAATTAAAAACAAGAAAATTCGGGTTATTAATCCAAGGTGGAACACATATGTAAGAAGGCCTAAGAAATATAAAGCGGCTGAGACAACTGGTGAAAAGCTGGATAGCATTGGTAAGAAAAAAGGTCAATTATTGTCATCTGGTGCATCCACGTTCGTTCAAGGTAGAGGAGTTGATATTAATGCTTCAGGCAGAAGTGTAGGGGGTGGAGTAGGAAATACTAGCGCCGCTTTACAGGTAAGCGGACATATAGATAAAGAATTTGTTAGTAAGGCATACAAATGGATCGAGCTCGCACAAACAACTTTTAAGGTAATTTGATAATAAAACCTATATATTTGAAAAAGCGAAAAAATTATTAGATGATAATAAATCCACTTTTTCTACCTAGGTGATTCCCACTGAAACTATACTTGAGTCATAGAATTCATCAACCAAGGTCTTTACTATCTCTTTTCGGTATATTATTTTAAAAGCAGGTAATACAAACTTTGGTAGTTCAATTATCATTTTTATTCTATCGAGGGGCTGTAATTCACCTAGGTCATATTTTATCCGTTCTTTATTATCTAAGATTAGATCTTTGAACAATTCCCTAACCTTAGTAGTGTTTTTTTTGGGTGATCCTTTTGGTCTTCCTAATGCATAAGTGTGCCCTTTTTCAAAACCCATAATACCTCTTTCTATATTCTCTAGCCCCGCGGAGAGTAAAGTAAGGTCACTAATGGAAAATCTAATGATGTTGGTGCCAAATCGATTATTGAAAAGTCAAATTACTCATACCCATGATAAAGATAAACGGCACCATAAGACCAGTGTTTTCCATATTGACCGGGGAATTTATATCTGTCCATCATCAGCGCTACATATCTAAATGGGTAACCCACAGGTAACTGGACAACATTTGGCCAAACCCTCGTTCCTGAAGTTTTATCCCAAGGAGGTAAATCCATTTTTAAACTCCCTACCTCTTGTAAATCCGGATAGGTATAAATAAATATTTTGCGCTCCGAACTCCCTGAAAAACAATACCTCTTTTCCCCAATTTTATGAATCGATGTACCAGTAGAGTTATGGATTACAGGCCCAAAAATCCTTACGTAACCTCTATCCCAATGATCAGATTCTAAAATTACTGCTTTGTAACCGTTGATATTTTCGCAGGTGAGCATTCTCCATTTGCTTACCGATCTATCAAATAAAATATGCGGGTCTTCTATATCTCCAACCATTCCAAAAGGTTCTGCTTTCATTACTGAGAAACCAAATCTAGGGTCTACTTTACTTTCAACGGCCAAAAGTTGCTTTTTTTCCTTTTCAGGACTTGCATATGCACTGAAACCGGTTGTTAGTCCTCGCCATAAATTTTTATACCTATCATAAAACAAGTGTGATGCAATCTCATTCCTAAGTAAACCATCGTCCCTATCAAATACAATTATCCCCTCTAGCTTAAGATCAAAAACAGATGGATTCAAACTGAAAACCCCTTGAATGTGATGAGGCAAAGCACGACCTCTAATAGACATGGTATACCATAGTCTCCCTTTTTCCAGAAAGGGAGATCCATCTTCATAAGTAATTGCCCTGACGTCAGCCAAACCAATGCCTGTATTGATTGCCATTTGAACCCCATTGATCTGAACCTCACCTTTGTTTAGTAAAACAAAAAGGTGGGATTGAAAATTCTTGAGATATTTTTTTTCTCTTAAATCAATGTACTTATTAAAATCACATTGACCAATAACTTTGGGCAATCCATTTTCTCGATGAAACAGTGTGAATCCACTACCCAACATTTGGAGGGTGATTTTTCCTTTGGTAAGTTGGTCCCTCTCAAGGTTTAAATCTATTTTTTTATTGATTGCTTCTTTTCTGTTTCTAATTAAATTTAATTGAACTCCATTCAATATATTGTCTTCAAATAATATTTTGACAATAAACCTCTCCTTTCCATCAGCGTCAGAAAATTCAAAGCCAAACCCTCCATTTCCACTACTAAATTCTAGATCAATGGTATAACTAACAAAAGGATTAAAACCTCCAAACCAAATGTTGGTTTGGACATTACCTTCAGATTTGATGTTTAATTTATCTTGATTTATTTGTATTTCAGGCTGTGTTTCACCGTAATGTTTTTGAGGGTGCATTGTTGAGAGACCAATAATATTTTTTGGCTCAAGTTTTGCCATGGTGATGGACTGCTCTTCATCAAAAATCAATCTTTGAGCGCCTTGACGTTTAAATTGTATTTCCTCGGGTAAAATTTGAGATTGAACTGATGATATTCCTAAAAAGGATATGAGTAAACACAATAATTTTTTCATAAAATGTTCTAAAGTTTTTTCCTTTATATACCCATCTTACAAATTACTTAATTTGTTATAATTTAATGAAAATTTGTAATCATTAATTCATTAAACTCCAAAAGTTTACTGTTTAAATTCCAATACTCCACCCTTCCAAAGGTCAGTGATTTTTATAAAGTTGTCCTTTATTTTTTGTCCGTTAAAGTAAATATTGGGGAAATTAGTGTTGCTGTTTGATACATCTCGGACAATAATTTTTAATACTTTATTTTTTGGTAACTCAAGTTCAATCTCCTCAAAATAGGGTAAACCGAGTGCATAAGTCCCATCGGTCGGTGTTAAGGGATAAAAGCCCAAAGAACTAAAAATATACCAGGCCGACATTTGTCCGGCATCATCATTGCCCGATAATCCATTTGGAGCATTCTTGTAATTTTTATTAATTATAGTACGTATCCATTTTTGGGTAAGATCTAAGCGATTAGCATGGTTAAACATATATACATAATGATGCCCCGGTTCATTGTCATGCCGGTAATGGCCCTCCTCAAAATTTTCTCTTAGCTTGTTCACAAAAGATTTATTGCCTCCCATTAACTCAATCAGTCCAGATGCATCTTGCATAACACAAAACAGGTAAGTCCAATTGGCTCCTTCGGTAAAAGCACCCTCGTCTTCAGCCCACAGACCATTTGTGTTTTTGGGGCGAAAAAACTTATTTTTTGTATCAAATATGTTGGTGTAGTTTTTAGAACGTCTATTAAAAAAATTGAATTCTTCTATTTTATCCAAAGTTTTTGCCAAATTAGCTACACAGTAATCGTCAAGAGCAAACTCTAGTGTCCGGGAAGCCGACATGCGTGTAGCATCGGCAGCTACATAGCCTAAAGTAGAGTAAGTACCGATCCCAGCTCGAGCTTCATAGGTCCAGGTGTCTCCTTTTCTCCAATTGTCATTACCAAGTGGCGGAATAAATGAGTTACGCATAATAGATTCCCAAGCGGTATTAATATCAAAATCGGTAAAACCATTAATGTAAGCATCAGCTAAAATAATATCGCAGTGTGTGCCAATCATCGAGTTAGTATAGGTTAAGTTTGGCCATTTGGGCATCCATCCACCTTGTTCATACATCTGCACCAAAGACTGCATCATTGGGCTTATTTGTTCAGGGACCAGTATTTGCAATAATGGATGCAAGGATCGAAAGGTATCCCATGTTGAAAAAGCGTTGTACGACCTGCCTTTGTGTACCTTATCATCAAAGGCACTGTAATATTGTCCATACTCACTAATGTTACGAGGATATTGCAAAGTGCGGTATAACATAGAGTAGAATAATGTTTTGTCATCTTCGTTGCTGCTTTTAATTTTAATTTTGTTAAGCAAAGTTCCCCACCGTTCTTTGGTTTCTTTTTTTTGTGCTTCAAAACTTTTCTGAACCGGAATTTCCCTATTAAGATTTTCAGTGGCTTGCTTGAAACTAATAAAAGATGAGCCAATCCTTACACTTACATTTCTATTACCTTTCTTAAATTTAACGTATCCCCCAATTTTACGACCCTTTAACTCCAGATTTTTTTCATGTACTTCTTCTCCCAACCATTTTCCGTAATTAGATAAGTAATTGTGATTTACAGTAATTGAGTCAGCTGATGTGTTGGCTTTCCATGTTCCAAAGTCGAAAAATTCCCGGTCAAATTTTAGTACATAGTAGCCTTTAAAATATGGAATACTGTGCCCAACATGATTGTCTTCCTGGTGATCGGAATTATAAATATAAATTTCATTTTTATCAGGATAAAAACGAACATATCCTCCCGCCCCCTCTGATCTCAAAGGCTCGCGTGAGGCCTCAAAAAATAAAATGGCTTCACTGTTTTTAGGATAGGTAAATTTAAAAAATGAACACTTGTCACTGGCTACAAGCTCAGTCTCAATACTTTTTTTATTAGCATCCTTAAAACTGTTTTTGTAATAGTAAGGAGTAGAAATTTCGTCATCATGTGAAAAGGAAACCGCTCTGTCTAATGGATTGATTTTTAATTTATCGGATTGTGGCATAACGGTTAGAAAACCATAATCGCCCATCCAAATAACTGGTTGATGTGTTCCGATAAAGCCAATTAGTTTTTTGTCATTGTAGTGGTATGGGCGCTTTGAAATCATATTTAACCGTGTAGCTGGTGTCCATTTCGTCATTCCAAAGGGAGTGCTAACTTCGGGTATTAAACCACCGTATTCGGTTGGATTGGTACCAGTAGTTCCAATCATGTTGTTGACATAGTCGATATTCTGTTTTTGCCCTCGTAAATTAATTGAAACAACTATCAGACAAAAAAGTGTAAGAATAGTTTTATGCATAACTTATTTCTTATTAAAAAAGTTTTATCTATTGTAGATGTGTTAAATGATACAAAGGATAGAAATTAAATATTCAAATCTCTATAAAAAAGGATACCTTTCCAAAAGAAGCTATTCCGTTTTTATTAAAATATTACATATGAATCCTCTTCATCTGTCCCATTCTCATAGTGCTTCATTTGCCCTTAATTACTCTTTAATAAATGTTATCAAAACTAATTTCGCCTGAATTAACTTTAGAATTTAGGGAAATATATACCAACTCTACTTCAACTGCCAGAGTAGTCTGTGGTGTAGCTCTGGGTAAAAAACTAAATGCCTAGGCTTTGTATTTTGTGATTCTCCATCTTTAATAATTTCTTATTTCCCTAAAGCACATAAAAACATTAAAATTCTTTATGAATAGCTATATAAACTTGTTTTATTTGTAGGTAATTAAGAGTAATAAAGACCAAAGTATGAAGACCATTAGCATTCTGTTACTATTAGTTTTAAGTATTTCGGTAAATTCCCAAACCAACATAAAACCCATTGATTATGTAGATTGTTTTATAGGCACTTCTAACTCAAGGTGGATGTTGGGACCATATGCCGGAAGACCTTTCGGAATGGTGCAATTGGGACCGGATAACCAGAATGACGGCTGGATGGGGGGATATGAATACTCAATAAGTAATGTGTCAGGGTTTTCACATATTCATGCCTGGACAATGTGCGGATTAATAATGATGCCCCAGGTACAGGACCCAACATTTAAAGACCGGCCGGTTGATGCGGCCTACAGGGGAGCTGGAGCAAGCTACCATTCCAGAATGTTAAAAGAGACAGAAATAGCCTTTCCTGGATATTATGCCGTTGAATTATATGACAGTGATGCTAAGGTTGAACTAACCGCCACCACGCATTGTGGATTTCATAAATATACTTTTAATGATGAC
>JAAZUX010000053.1 GCA_018623955.1 Flavobacteriaceae bacterium
AATCGGTGATATAATTTTTACCGGAACCCCCGCTGGTGTGGGCCCTGTTGTCGCAAATGATGTTTTGGAAGGATATTTGGGAGAGGAGAAAGCTTTTAAGGTAAATATAAAATAGAATGAAAGCTGAACTGGTCAGTATAGGAGATGAGATTTTAATAGGACAAATTGTAAATACCAATGCGGTTTTTTTGGCAAAAGAATTGAATAAAATAGGGGTTGAAATAGCTCAGATCAGCAGTATATCTGATCAAAAAGAGATCATCATCAAGGCATTGGACGAAGCCCGAAATAGAGCCGACATCATCATCATGACAGGGGGACTGGGCCCAACCAAGGACGATGTGACCAAACATACACTTTGTGAATATTTTGACGATCATTTGATCAAGAACGAGACTGTTTTGGAGCACATTGAGAACATCTTTAAGAAATACGTCACCACCCCCATCAGTGACATGAACCGTCAACAGGCCAACTTACCGACCAAGGCCACGATCCTTCACAACCAATTCGGCACTGCCGCCGGAATGTGGTTTATGGATCAGGGACAGGTATTTATTTCCCTACCCGGGGTACCTTATGAGATGGAGGCATTGGTAAAAAATGAGGTTTTACCCAAAATTCAACAACAATTCGTTCTCCCTGCCCTACACCACAAAACCATTTTGACCTACGGTTTGGGGGAAAGTGTCATTGCCGAAAGAATTGCAGATTGGGAAAACAATCTTCCCAAACCCATCAAATTGGCTTATTTGCCCAGTTTGGGGAGGGTACGATTGCGATTATCGGCCAAGGGGGCTGAACTCGAGACCCTGAAAATACAAGTGAACACGCAGATTGAAAAGGTCATTCCATTGATTCAGGACATCTATTTTGGTACAGAAGAAGATCAATCCATCGAATTTTTAATTGCCGAAAAATTGAATCAATTGGAGAAAACACTATCCTGTGCTGAGAGTTGTACGGGTGGTGCCATTTCCACAAGGTTTACCGCTCATCCGGGGGCTTCTTCTTTTTTCAAAGGCAGTGCAGTTACCTATGCTGTAGATTCAAAAACCAGCCTACTGGGGGTAGATAGCAGTATGATTGATCAATACGGCGTGGTCAGTGGTCCGGTGGCATCCGCCATGGCTTTGGGAGCTCAAAAAAAGTACAAGTCCGATTTTGCGCTTGCCACTACCGGAAATGCAGGACCTACCAAGGGGGACTTGGGGCAAGAAGTAGGTACTGTTTTTATTGGATTGGCTACGCCCGATGGCGTTGAAAGCTTTCAATTTAATATGGGAAACAACCGTACCCGTGTGATCCACAAAACCGTTAATCAGGCCTTTGAAATGCTGTATAGATCATTGTTGATGTAATGTTTTTTATTCTTCTTTAAATTTTTTGAAACTATCTAAAAAAGTGTAAATTTGCAACCTGTTAAAAATAATAACCACCATGTCTAGAGTTTGCGATATTACGGGAAAGCGGGTAATGTTTGGAAACAATGTTTCCCACGCCATGAATAAAACCAGAAGACGCTTTGACATCAACTTGATCAAAAAACGTTTTTACATTCCCGAGGAAGACAAATGGATTACCTTAAAAATCAAAGCTTCCGTGTTGAAAACCATCAACAAGAAAGGAATCAGTGCTGTGATTAAAGAGGCAAAAGCTCAAGGCATTTTATAGATATTAGCATGGCCAAGAAAGGAAACAGAGTTCAGGTGATATTAGAGTGTACAGAACACAAAGAATCCGGTAAACCCGGAACTTCTCGTTATATCACGACCAAAAATAAAAAGAATACGCCCGACCGATTGGAGATCAAAAAATTCAATCCCATTCTCAAGCGTATGACCCTTCACAAAGAAATTAAGTAGTTATGGCAAAGAAATCAGTAGCAACCCTGCAAACGGGATCAAAAAAATTGACAAAAGCCATCAAGATGGTCAAGAAAAATAATTCTAATTCTTATTCATTCGTTGAAACCATTATCAATCCCGATCTCGCTAACGAATGGTTGAGTAAACAATAATTTTTTACATCTCTCCAAAATATAAGCTACTTTTACGGTAGCTTTTTTTATTGGTACACCTATGAGTTTTTTAAAATCCATTTTTAGTCCGGAAAAAAAAGAGCAATTGGACAAGGGCCTTTCTGCTAGCAAAAAGTCCTTTTTTTCCAAATTGGCAACTGCCGTTGCCGGAAAGTCAAAGATCGATGCAGACCTACTCGACGAATTGGAGGAGGTGTTGATTCGATCCGATGTAGGGGTAGCCACTACGCTCAAGATCATCGATGCCCTGGAGGCAAGAGTGGCCAAAGACAAGTATTTGGGGACTTCGGAACTGGCTCAAATCTTACGTAAGGAAATTACCACCCTTCTCAAGCAACACCAACAAGAGGAGGTAAAGGGTTTTGACGCAGCTTTGCCCAACCATCCACAAGTGATCATGGTGGTGGGTGTCAATGGAGTGGGCAAAACAACCACCATAGGCAAGTTGGCGCATCACTACAAGGCCGGAGGAAAAAAGGTCATGTTGGGTGCAGCGGATACTTTTAGGGCCGGTGCCATTGATCAATTGCAGATCTGGGCAGATCGTGTGAGTGTGGACATTGTCAAGCAAGAAATGGGCAGTGATCCTGCTTCTGTTGCTTTTGACACATTACAGTCGGCTGTAGCTCAAAAAAGTGATTTGGTCATCATTGACACCGCAGGGCGATTGCACAACAAAATCAACCTGATGAATGAATTGACCAAAGTCAAAAAAGTAATGGATAAAGTCGTTCCCAATGCGCCCCACGAGGTACTGTTGGTATTGGACGGATCTACCGGTCAAAACGCCTTTGAGCAAGCCAAACAGTTTACCGCAGCCACAGAAGTAAATGCATTGGCCATTACCAAACTCGATGGAACGGCCAAAGGGGGCGTTGTTATGGGAATCTCCGATCAATTCAAAATTCCCGTCAAGTACATTGGAGTTGGGGAAGGATTGGAGGACCTGCAGTTGTTTCATGCAGGAACTTTTGTAGGGAGTTTTTTCAGTTAATCCAGATCAATGAAAATCATAGAAAACACATTATTTGTACTGTCGGTTCTTTTTGGACTTTTTGTTTTAGGGCCGGAAGTAGAGGCTCCCGATTTGGAACTGCCACAGCCTGAAATTTCACTTTCCCTTTCCGAACTTAAAGACTGGATCGACACCAAAGAGTCGGCTTTCGATAACATCAAACCGGACAACGCCTCTCAATTGGAGTTTTATGATTCCATCCCTCAAAAAACAGCTTATAGTATATTGTACTTACACGGTTTTTCTGCCAGTACGGAAGAAGGTGATCCCGTACACCGTAATATTGCCCGTGCTTTAAAAGCCAACCTCTACCTGCCCCGCCTGAGTGACCACGGATTGATTGAACAAGAGCCCATGTTGAATTTTACGGGTCAAAAATATCTTGATAGTGCAACAGAGGCATTGGCCGTTGCCAAAAAAATTGGCGAAAAGGTGATCGTTATTTCCAGTTCCACCGGAGGGACGCTGTCCTTGATTTTGGGTAATGATCCACAAATCGCCGCTTTGTTACTTTTTGGCCCCAATGTCGAAATTTACGATCCCAAATCCAAACTGTTGACTTTGCCCTGGGGACTTCAAATTGCCGAATGGGTTCTGGGGAGTAAATACCACAACATGAACAAGATTACGGAGGAAAAAAAGAACTACTGGACGATCCGTTACCGCTTGGAGTCCACTGTTGAATTGCAAAAACTGGTGGAAACGGGGATGCGTCCCGAGGTTTTTCAAAGGATTACCGCTCCTGTCTTTATGGGATATTATTATAAAAATGAGGAGGAACAGGACAAGGTAGTCTCCATACCTGCCATGTTGCGGATGTTTGACCAGCTGGGCACCCCCGAAGATAAAAAACAAAAAGTCGCTTTTCCCGAAGCAGGAGATCATGTGATCATTTCTCATTTGAGTACTCCCAATCACCAACAAGCTGAACTGGCCGCGCTGGCATTTCTACAAAAACAATTAGATGTTGAACGGAATTAAATAAAAGCTGTTGAGAACCAAAAGTAGAAAGCAAAACAAGATCAATGTCATCACCATGGGCTGTTCCAAAAACCTCTATGATTCGGAGGTATTGATGGGGCAGTTAAAAGCCAATGACAAAAATGTGGTTCACGAGGAAGAAGGAAATATTGTGGTGGTCAACACCTGTGGCTTTATCGACAATGCCAAAGAGGAATCCGTCAATACCATTTTGGAGCAAATTCAAAAAAAGCAATCTGGCGATATCGATCAGCTTTTTGTCACCGGCTGTTTGAGTGAACGTTACAAACCGGATTTGGAAAAGGAGATGCCACAAGTGGATGCCTATTTTGGCACTACCGATTTACCCCAATTGCTCAAGGCCTTAGGGGCGGATTACAAACACGAATTGTTGGGAGAACGCCAGACGACAACCCCCAAAAATTACGCTTACTTTAAAGTTTCCGAAGGTTGCAACCGTCCCTGTTCTTTTTGTGCCATTCCCCTGATGCGTGGTAAACACCGTTCTACTCCCATAGAGGAATTGGTTCAAAGGGCTGAAAAACTGGCACAAAATGGAGTCAAAGAACTGCTGTTGATCGCACAAGATTTGACCTATTACGGTCTGGACCTCTACCAAAAAAGGCGATTGGCCGATTTACTTAGGGCTTTGGCTAAGGTGTCGGGGATACAATGGATACGAATGCACTATACCTTTCCTACCGGTTTTCCCATGGAGGTCATAGAGGTGATGAAGAATGAGCCTAAGATTTGTAATTATTTAGACATACCGTTACAGCACATTTCTGATCCCATTCTTAAATCCATGCGCAGGGGTACGACTCAAAAAAAGACAACGGATTTGATTGAAAATATCCGGAAAATACTGCCTGAAATCGCATTGAGAACAACACTGATTGTCGGTTATCCCGGCGAAACAGATGCTGATTTTAAAACCCTTAAGCAATGGGTAAAAGCCATGCGATTTGAGCGTTTGGGCTGCTTTACCTACAGCCATGAAGAAAACACCCATGCCCATCAATTGGAGGACAATGTACCCCAGGAGATCAAGCAGGAGCGTGCCAACGAGATCATGAAAATTCAATCCGAAATCTCTTGGGAACAGAATCAAAAAAAGGTCGGTAAAATCTACCGATGCGTGATTGATCGAAAACAAGGGGAACACTTTGTAGGCAGAACCGAAATCGACTCTCCAGATGTGGATAACGAAGTGTTGATCGATGCAAAAAAGTATTACCTCAAGCTTGGTGATTTTACAGATGTTGAGATCACAGATGCAACCGATTTTGACCTTTATGGCATTCCGATAAAAACCAACCCGCTTGGAGATTAAAAAAACACTCCTATCTTTAAGCTAAAATGGTCATGAAAGCGCATCACATTCCCTTCATCGATACCGGATATTTTTCCGAATTGATGTGCGATTATCTAAACGATAATAAGGAATTACAGTCATTTCACAGTGGTGTCCCCAGCTTTGAAAACCTTTACCAACAAGCTTTAAAAAAAAAGAAAGATTTTTCTCCAAAGATCAGAAAAACACTTTGTGAGACGCTGAACCAACAGTACCGTATTATAGAGATGTCCTCCTCGGTAGCTGAGAACCTCCAACTGCTCGAAAATGAGAATACTCTAACGGTTACCACCGGACATCAGTTGTGTTTGATGACCGGACCGCTCTATTTTATCTACAAAATTGTGAGTACCATTAAACTATGCCGGCAGCTCAAAGACAAATATCCCGATTTGGATTTTGTCCCCATTTATTGGATGGCGACCGAAGACCATGACTTTGAGGAAATCAGCGCCTTTATTTTCCGGGGTACAAAATTCCAATGGAATACCGAGTCGGGTGGCGCTGTGGGAAAAATAAAAACCCGGAGTTTAAAGCCGCTTTTGGATTTA
>JAAZUX010000054.1 GCA_018623955.1 Flavobacteriaceae bacterium
GAGGGTAAACTACCTCTTGTAAGCCCACAAAATCAGCATTCTCTTCCTTCAATAAAGAAGCGACAGTCTCCCTGCGGTTTTCCCAAACATTCATCCCGTCTTTGGGGTTGTTGTAACGTATGTTATAGGATATGGCTTTGATCGGTTCGGCCTGTTGAAACAATACAAGGCTCAAAATCAATAAAAATCGGATCATAATTGTCGGGTTTTAAAAATGGAATTAGAGTTTAAATTTCTAAAAAAAAGATAGATTCCAAAAATAAATAATGGAATACTGAGAATTTGTCCTGGGTTAAAGTTCAAAACTCATTTGATTCTCTTTATTTTTTTATTTGTCATGTCTATTGGGAGGGTAAACGGTTTTTCCTTTAATTCCATTGGCTACAGTTGTTATTCCATATTTATAGCCCAAACGGTGGGTGATGATCTCCAATGTGTCATTCGCCTTTTCCTCAATGGGTTCCGTGTAAATTTCCCAACCTTTATAGGGCGCTTTTTCTGAGGTATAGCGATAGCCAATCCTTGCTCCGAGAGTAGGGCAGCTTACTGTTACTTTGCTGTTTTTGATATCAATGATGGGAGCATCGGTCAATTGGGCTTTACCATTGGGATAGAAAGTCTTGATTAAGTCTTTTTCATCAATCAATCCTTTGTCATCAATGGCTTTCATCCAACGTTCGCATTCTGTCCTAAGCGATTCTAAGACATTTACATAGGCAGGATCATCTGCAATATTATTCAATTCGTGGGGATCGTTTTCTGTATCAAAAAGTTCTTCTTCAACTTTGGAGGGTCTAAACCATAGGGCTTGGTTTTCGTCCAAGGTTCCCGCATCTCGCATGCGCAAGAGTTCTTGCATGACTTCCATTTTCTCACGATAAGCCACAGGGAGATAGTAAGGTCGATCGGGGTGAAAGTTTTTTAAATATTTAAACCGCTTGTTTCTTACGGCACGAATCATATCCACACGCTCATCAAAACGATCCGCATGACCGTGGATAAAAGTTCTGGGGGTTTCGGCTTTAAATACACCTTCAAAAGCTTGACCTTGCATATAGGAGGGGGCTTTTATGCCTACCATGGACAAAAGGGTGGGAGGAAAATCGATAAAACTGATCAATCGATCATCTCTTTCCCCGGCACGAGAACCGTCAGGGTAGCGAATGATAAGGGGAACCCTAAGTCCGGAATCGTACAGCAAACGTTTTTGGCGGGGGAGTGGCCCACCGTGGTCGGAATACCAAACGACTATGGTTTGATCCAACAGGCCGTCTTCTTCCAATTGGTCTAGAATCTTTCCAACCCCTTGATCCATTCGGATGATATTGGTGTACATCCGTCTCATGGCATTTTCTCCAATTTCGTTTTGAGGAAGATAGGGGGGGATATCTACTTCTAAACCCTCAGGAACCAAAAGAGGTACATGGGAATTTTTATATTTTGAATTCCATTTTTTTACACCCCTATCCGGGGGAAATTGATCTCCATCAAATATATCCTTTTTAAAATTCCACATTCGGGATTCGTGGCTTACCCCGAAATTAAAAATGGAAAAAAAGGGTGTTTCGTCGTCAGGTCTGTTTCTCCAATGGGCATAGATACTGGACTCGTCCCATGCCAACTCTGATTTAAAAAACTGATAATCTTCTTTGGCATTATTGGTGGTATAATATCCATTTTCACGCATGATCTCACTGACCATTTTGACCGCTGCAGGAGGGACGGCTTGATAGTCTATGATCCCGGCTTCTCGGGTCGCAGCTTGTTGATTCAGGGTACGCATATTTTGTGCTCCAAAGGAGTTGGGGTACAATCCGGTAGCCAAAGTAGCGCGGCTGGGAGAACAAACGCCCGACACAGAAAAATTGTGAGTGTAAACCACGCCCTCTTTGGCCAAGCGGTCCAAATTGGGGGTGGGGGCTCTAAAATCTCCATAAGCGCTGAGGTAGTCGGGACTTAAGTCTTCTGCCACCAACCAAAGGACGTTGAGCGGTTTTTTTGTTTTGGTCAGCTCACAGGCAGTCAGCAGCAGCATACTCAACAATAATAGACTTAATGAAAGTTTTTGATTCATTCTTTTAGGTGGAATTGTTTTAAACATGGCTCATCTTGATTTTTTCTATTTCCTAAAAATGACTTTTTATTCCAATGGGATTTTTGTCTCAGGTTTCATATAAAAAAACCCCTCCTTCATTTTTTGTATCTTGAAAATAATAAATGATTGTATCATGCGACAAAAAATCCTATTTAGTTTTATCGTTTTGGTTTTTTCTTATCAGCTTTCTGCCCAGAAAACCACCCCTACCATCAAGAATGAGGTGGATGTTCCCGCATATGAATTACCCCAACTACTCACAACATTGGCCGGAAAAAAAATAAATAATCCATCGGATTGGGAGCGTTTGAGGCGGCCTGAAATACACTCCTATTTTGCCAACCGGGTTTATGGTGTCGTTCCGGGCACACTAGAATTTGAAGGGGTTGAGGTCTTAGATGTCGAGCCTGCTGCATTGGGAGGCCGGGCCATCCGTAAGCAAGTCAACCTAAATTTTAAAAAAGGGAATAAATCCGTAAGCATGTCCTTACTGATCTATCTGCCCGCCGAAAAAAAGAAATCACCGGTGTTTTTGGCTTATAATTTTAAGGGAAATCATTCTGTCAATGCTGATCCGGCCATTTTGATCAATGGAAAAAAAGAAAGTGAATTGAGTGGGGAGGAACTCAAAAAATTTAAGGCAAGCGGTAGAGGAGGGAGAACTTCTCGATGGGCCATAGACAAAATGATCGACGCAGATTATGGACTGGTGACCATCGATTACAACAATGTGGATCCCGATAAAAATGATTTCTCCGATGGGATTCACACCCTTTTTTACCAATCGGGACAAACGGCTCCAGCCAAAAATCAATGGGGTTCATTGTCGGCTTGGGCGTGGGGACTGTCTAGGATAATGGATTTTTTGGAGACTGAAGCATTGGTAGATCATAAAAAAGTAATACTGTTTGGGCATTCACGTTTGGGAAAAACCGCATTATGGGCCGGGGCAAATGACCAGCGTTTTGGTATCGTCATTTCCAATAACTCCGGATGTGGTGGAGCAGCACTCTCCAGAAGAAGGTTTGGTGAAAAGGTATCAGACATCAACACCAACTATCCCCATTGGTTTGCCAAAAACTTCCACAACTTTAATGAAAATGAAACTGCACTGGAAATTGATCAACACATGCTCATTGCACTGATCGCTCCAAGACCGGTTTATGTGGCCAGTGCAAGTCAAGATGCATGGGCAGACCCCAGGGGGGAGTTTTTAGCCGCTTGGGCAGCCTCTCCGATTTATGAACTTTATGGAAAAAAGGGAATTGGAACAGATGAAATGCCACCCGTAAATACCCCTTTTCACGGAACAGTTGGGTATCACTTAAGAGAGGGAAAGCACGATGTAACGGATTACGACTGGGCGCAGTACATTAAGTTTGCGGATCAGCACTTTGAATCCAATTAGTCAATGGTGCTTCCCCACCAATCTTCATTGGGAAGATATTTTGGATCAAGTTGAAACGCCCTGCGTTTTTCGACCTTTAATTTCATTTTTTGTTTGTGTCCAAGGAGCCATTCTTTTTCTTCTTCCTCATTGTGAAGCGGATCTATTTCAGGAATCAATGCGTTTGTTGAGCTGAGCCAGTTTTCCAATTCGTTTTTTAGTGCCATTCCCTCTTGTGGAAATTGATCAAAAACATTGTTGGTCTCTCCCATGTCCGAACCCAGCTCATACAATTCGTTTTTTCCGTCTTCAAAATAGTGGATCAATTTCCAGTTTCCTTTTCGGATGATGGCACTGGGATCTCCTCCTTGGTTTCCGTAATGGGGATAATGCCAATAGAGTGAGCGCGCTCCAAAAGCTTCATCTTTCATTAGTGGTAACAGACTTTTTCCATCCACTTTAGAGGGATTTTCGATCCCTGCCAATTCCAATAATGTAGGAAACAAGTCAGCCCCCGTCACGGGTGTATCCACTTTTTTTATGGAATTTTTGATCTGGGGTGCTTTGATAAAAAACGGGATACGGGTGCCTGCTTCCCACTGATAGCCCTTACCTCCCTTGAGGGGGAGATTGCTGGTGGCATAGTCGTCGCCTGCCGAAACACCACCGTTGTCTGATACAAAAACAATGACCGTATTATCATCCAAGTTCAAAGCATCCAGGGTATTCAAGACATGCCCCACAGCTTCATCGGTTTGTTCCACTAAGCCTGCATAAACAGGATTGTCTTGCTTGATCCTTATGGGCAGCCTTTTTTCCATTTCAAATCCCTCTTCCAAAATTCCTTGATCCACAGCCCTCTTTTGGTATTTGAGCCATTTTTGTTTTGAGGTTTGAATGGGTGCATGAACAGCATAAAAACTCAAATAAGCAAAGAAAGGTTTATCGACATTGGCTTTGATAAAGTTGGCCGTCTCTTTGGCCAATTTCATAGAGAGTGTCATTCCCTTATCTTCTATTCTATCTTCTAAAAAGGGATTATTGAAAGGAGAAAAGTACCCCCCGGAATAGGGGCCTCCACGATGGTATCCTCCTTTGTTGATATCAAAACCATGATCGGTAGGAAGGGATTGCTGTTCCACAGAACCCAGATGCCATTTGCCGGCAAAAAAGGTTTTGTATTGCCGGGTCTTAAAGACTTCGGGTAAGGTGGTCAACTCAAAGGGGAGGTGCTTTACATAATCACTGGGTAACAATTTGGTTTTCCTTCCTACTTTCCTCCACATCGTTCCGTATTTAGCACCGATCCAATCGGTTATGCCATGAACTGTTGGATACAGGCCGGTCAATAAACTTGCTCTCGAAGGACTACAAACCGAGGCATTGGCATGGCCTTGAGTAAAGTGTGTTCCCTCATCAGCGATTCTGTCAATGTTGGGCGTTTCATAAAAATCACTCCCCGTGGCACTCAAATCCCTATGGCCTAGATCATCTACTACAATGAAAAGAAAATTGGGTGGAGAAACTGCTTTTTCGCAATTCCAAAAAGTAAACAAAACCAGGGTTAATGTAATGTATCTCATAGTTGTTTTATTCTTTAAAGTTACGAATGCTTTCGATCAAAACTGTGCCTAAAATCATTACACCACCAAAGATCGTACTTAAAGCAGGATATTCTCCCAGGACAATCATTCCAATAATGATCCCATAAACCGGCTGCACACCACTGATGATACTGGCAGTGCTGATGCTAAAATTTCTAAAACTGTAGATAAACAATGTGTGACCTGTTGCGGTGGTTAGTAATGCGAGAATTAAAATTGCAGGGAGTGATGTTTCCAAGCCGTTCATATCGTAGACCAAAAATACCGGGGAAAGCAAAACAGAAACAATGATCAATTGATAAACCATTAAAATAGATCCCTCGTATTCCGATGACTTAGCCTTCATGTAGATGTTTCGTATGGAATAACAAAATGCTGAAAAAACCCCAAAACCGATGGCTTTGAATTGATCGTTTTCCAAACTGATTTCGGGGGCTAAAAAATAAATGCCCACCAAAACCATCAATCCCAAAAGCAGATTTGATTTCTTGAATTTACTATTGAGCATCAGCGGTTCCAGGAAAGTGGTGATTATGGGGTAAGTAAATACAGAAAGCATTCCAATGGCCACACTCGATAGTTTTAGGGAGATAAAATAGGTGATCCAATGCAAGCCCATCAATACCCCGCTGAAAAAAATAGTCTTGCGGTCTTTTTTCTGA
>JAAZUX010000055.1 GCA_018623955.1 Flavobacteriaceae bacterium
AAATTTTATGAAAAAATCAAAAATAAGTACCAGAGTCATACACCGTTACCTTGGATTTTTCCTCGTTGGGATTTTAGCGGTTTACGCCATCAGCGGAATCACGTTGATTTTCAGAAAAACAGATACTTTCAAAAAAACAGTTACCAAAGAGATAACGCTTAATAAAGAAACCAAAACCAAAGATTTGGGGAAATCTCTTGAAATCAAAGATTTTAAAGTGGACAGCACCCACTCAGAGATCGTGTATTTCAAAGAGGGAAACTTCAATAAAACGACCGGAAAGGCTGTCATTACCAAAAAAGAATACCCTTATTTGTTGGATAAAATGATGAAGCTCCACAAAGCCACAACCAAAAGCCCGGTATATTGGCTCAATATATTTTTTGGATTGTCCCTTTTGTTTTTTGTCATTTCATCGTTTTGGATGTTTCTTCCTTCCACCTCGACTTTCAAAAAAGGAATGATTTTTTCCCTTTTGGGTTTTCTGATGACTATCTTGATATTGTTTATCTAGAGAAATCTTTTTTGAATCGGCTCCTCTGGAATCATACAATCATCCTGCTTACCAAAAAGACGATACCGATTTCTTGAAATTAACTTGTAGAGAGCATTTCTGATTTTGATCGGTAGGGGTTTGATCATTCTTGACAGGAATCTGTTGAATCCACCAATTTTAAATAAAATGGATACCACGGCATCTGATTCTTTGAGAAACCTTCCCTCTGTGAAGAGAATAATGGTTTCAAAATCTGAGTTGATATTGTTTTGTGTTAGGAAATTCGCAGCAAACTCAGATTGTAGGCTTGAGAAATAAAAAACACCATCTGGATCATTCCTCACGACATACTTTACCCAAAAGTTGCACAGATTGCAAACTCCGTCAAAAAAAATGATGTTAGATTTATCTTTTGCATCGCCGATCATATGCTTATACTCAATTTAAGCTACATTGGAATATAATAGAATTTAATATAATAAGTGTAACGATTTATAATTAATTTAGCATATGAAAATGAAGCTGATAAATGATTGAAAATTTAAAAACAGAAATCTCAGAACACAGGGATCAACTGATGACCCATCCCATTTACGGGAACATTAACTCGATTTACAATTTGAAACAATTCATGGAATCTCATGTGTATGCCGTATGGGATTTCATGTCATTGGTCAAAAAGTTACAATTGGATTTGACCACCACCACCCTACCCTGGCAACCGCCTGCCAACAATTCTGCCGCCAGGCTGATCAATGAGATCGTTTGGGGGGAGGAAACCGATTTGGACAAGGATGGAAATTCGGTCAGTCATTTCGAAATGTACCTCAATGCCATGAAACAGATTGATGCCGACACCCGAGGCATTGAAAAACTATTGTCTGAGCTAAGAGAGGGAAATGATATTTTTGATACCATAGATCAAGCAGGACTGCCTGCACACGTGGCCGATTTTTTGAATTTCACCTTCCGTATTATTGAAGAAGGTAAAACCCACAAAATCGCTGCAGTTTTCACTTTTGGAAGAGAAGATTTAATCCCGGACATGTTCATCTCTATGATCAAAAGAATGAATCGAGAAAACGAGCACAATTTTGATCAGATCATCTATTATTTTGAAAGACACATAGAGGTCGACGGTGATTCCCATGGCCCCATGGCACTCGATATGATTAAAAACCTTTGCGGTACAGACCCCCTTAAATGGGAAGAGGCCATTTCCGCCTCCAAAGATGCTCTCCAAAAGCGAATTGACCTTTGGGATGGCATCAATCTTCAAATCACCCAAAAAGAAAATGCCTTAACATGATTCGATACATATTCATTTTTATCACTTGCTTTAGCACCTTACTTAAAGGACAAGATTCCAAGGTCACTGATTTTGCCCAATCCATTACTGAGCAGGAACTCAAGGAACTCCTCTATGTGTATGCCTCCGATTACTTTGAAGGAAGAAGAACAGGCAGCAAAGGTCAAAAAATTGCCGTAGATTTTTTGAGAGACCACTATATGGACTTAAATATCCAAGCGGCTGAGGGGACCAACAATTATTTTCAAGAGATGACTTTGAAAGTTGATGGTAAAATGGTCTCAACAGAAAATGTGGCCGCTATAATCAAGGGAAGTGAATTTCCAGATGAATACATCGTTTTGACTTCTCACCTTGATCATATTGGAATCGAAGGAGGGCAAATTAACAATGGTGCCGATGATGATGGGTCGGGAACCGTTACCATGCTTGAAATAGCAGAGGCGCTACAAATTGGATTAGAAAACGGTTATAAACCCAAAAGATCGATTGTTTTTTTACATGTTACCGGTGAAGAAGAAGGCCTGTTAGGTTCGGCTTATTATTCCGAAAACCCACTCTACCCGCTGGAACAAACCATTGTGAATTTAAATATTGACATGATTGGTCGAAATGATTCACTTCACAACAGTGATGAAGACTATTTATATCTTATAGGATCTGATATCCTCTCTCAAGACCTTCATGACATTTCCATATCGATTAACAAAAGATATTCCAACTTAGATCTGGATTTTCGTTATAATGACCCACTGCTAAAAGTTTATGAAAGAGGCAGACATTATGCCAACCGCTATTATTATCGTTCTGACCATTACAATTTTGCTAAAAACGACATCCCTGTTATCTTCTACTTTAGTGGTACCCACGACGATTATCACCTCCCAACTGATACTGTTGAAAAAATCAATTACCCACTGCTCACCAAAAGGGCCCGTTTTATTTTTCACACCTTGTGGGAACTGGCTAATAGAGAAGATCGTATTAGACTCAACTCAAACAAGAAATATTTAAACATCGATAAAAACGGCAGGTAACTTCATACCGCTCAATCCGCTTTTATAGCCTCTATTAATCTATTAAAGCAAAAACAAAACCTTTCATTTATTTTATCACAATTAGAAGGTAAAATGCAAGATTATTATAATTTTGCTCATGTGATTTTTGGAATATCATGCTGAAAAATTTTTTGTTAACTATATTATTGGTGTTAACCCTTCCGTCCAACGCACAGGAAGACCGTTTTCCACTTGATTCACTCCCATATGATGCGATCATCAATTCGACTTTGGGCGGCAAAAGAATGAAATATTTTGGTAAACTAGACTTTACCCTCAGTCAAGCTTATTTTGAAAATTGGGTTTCTGGAGGGGAAAACGCCTTTAATGGAATCCTCCACTTCGATTACAATTTCAATTATTCCAACAGAAAAGGATGGGTTTGGGACAACAATTTGATGATTTCTTTAGGAGGGAATAAAACATCCAGTAGCAAAATCGTAAAAAAAGCTGATGACCGATTTGAGATCAATTCTCAACTGGGAAAACAAATCAACCAATTTTGGAACTACGCAGTTTATTTAAATTTTAAATCTCAATTGTTACCGGGTTTCAGATACTACAAGGAGGATGGAGTTGAAAAAAAAGATAAATCAACCCGCATATTTTCTCCCACCATTATGCAGTTAGGGGTTGGATGGTATTACAAAAAGAACAGTAATTCTTGGGTCAACTTATCTCCACTATCAGCGAGAGGAATTCTTGTGGGTGCTGCCTATACTCGAGATCTCCCAGAAGGACAAAAATATTTTGGTGTTGAAAAAGGAAAAACCAGCCTACTGAATCTAGGAGGATCCATCAATGGTTTTTTTAAGTTATTTCTCATGGATAATATCACCATGGAAAACAAATTCAATGTTTACGCCAATTACATCCAAAAGATTCAAAATATTGATTTTGAAGTCAATACCATTCTTAGAATGAAAGTAAACAGAAGAATTTCTTCCAATTTGATCGCTCATTTCCTTTATGACGACGACTTGATTGGAAGGTTACAAATAAGAGAATTATTTGGCGCTGGACTGAGCATTGACCTATAAGGCCCTGATCATGTCGTGAAACCAATTCAATTGGTAATAGCTTAGAAAAATATTAAAAGTCTCCCCCTGCCCTCTTGGTTCCAATTCAGTCAAAATATTTTTCTCTTTATGGATCAGTCTCATATAAGGTTTATTCTTTTGTTTCGTTAAAGGATTTTCCCAATCGGGTTGAGCATAAACCAACTCAAATCCCTGAGATTCAAGATGATTTTTTGAAGTTTTAAGTAATTTTTTGGTTTTATTGAGGTTGAGATTGGATTTACTCCAAATGGTTATATGAATCAATTCATCTTCTTCAAAAACCAGAGATCCCCTTCTGAGGATGAACGTATTGGCAGTACCCAGATTAAGGGCATTGAATTTCTTTTTGTTTTTCTTAAGCACCGAAAACGCCACTTTTTTTGGCATTTTATAAGTAAAGTCATCAAACAACAGAGACTGCGCATTGATCGTTAACGCTCCAAAAAAAGTCAATAATAAAGAGATGATTTTTTTCATAAAATAACTTTATTTAAACCCATAACGCAAAAATCAGACACTTCTTGTGCCTACCTCACATTTTGACCTATTAATTGTTAAATATTAAAGTTTAAAACCAATCATTGTTCTTAAATTGTATTTTTAAAAAATACTTAAACCCAAATAATTGACCATTAATTATGAAAACAAATCTTAACCTACTGACCCTTCTTTTGCTCAGCCTTGTTGTCATTAACGCACAAGAAATGGAAAGCAATATGGTGAATGAAGAGGCTGCTTCGGAGATTGCCGTAGAACAGAGTTCCATTCCATCAGAGTACCCCCTAAAAAGACTCTCCATAGGTTTCAAAACAGGTATTCCCAATATCGCCTCCATTGGAGTGCAATACACCCTTCCGATTCTGAACAATCATCTGGCTCCTTATTTTGATTTCTCAACTTATCAATACAATAAAGATCAGACTGAGGGAAATCTGAGTTTTTTGGAACTTGGAGCCGCCTATTTTTTTAATGAAAAAGGAAAAGGCGTCTATCTTGGAATAGGTTTTTTAAGTTTAAAAATTGATGCTGACTACAATAATATTTCTTTGGATAATGGAGGAACCGGTTCTGGGGCTAGTAAAATTAATTTAAATACCACGAATTTAAAATTAGGGCTCAAGACAGGAGGACGCTTGTACTTTAGAGTCGAAGTGGGCTATGGAATGGGAGATATACCACAAACAGTAACTTTTAAAGCAACGGACAACAACAATCCCGCATTCACCCAGACCAAAACAAAGAATATCCCTGCATTACCTGGAGTTTCTGAAAACGGCATGGTCATTGGAAACATTGGTTTCGGTTTTTCTTTCTAGAAAAAGCTTTCCATCAACAACAAAAAAAGGGTTGCAATGCAACCCTTTTTTTATGGGGTGGAAGACCGGTTTCGAACCGGCGACCTCTAGAACCACAATCTAGCGCTCTAACCAGCTGAGCTACAACCACCATAATCGGATGCAAATTTAATGATTTGTTGCTATTATTTAGAGTAAGCTATCAAAATTTTCTACTCCCAGGAGTCGATCTGTCGTAAAACCCTCAGCCGCATCTTTATAGATCAATCTTCCCATATTTTTGGCCCGTGATTCTACACTCTCCAAGAAATTGAGCGAACTGATGGGAGTTTGCGGTCCTTCCTTCTTTCCGTCATAAAACTGACTTTTAAAAGCGAGAATGGCTTCCATCTTTTGTGCCAAGAATCCCGAAATGTCCACCACAAAATCAGGAGTAAGTTCATCCCATTGTATGTAGTGAAAAACATGTTGGGGTCGGAAAGCAGAATGTTTGTTCCCATCGTCATCGTGGGTTTCTATAC
>JAAZUX010000056.1 GCA_018623955.1 Flavobacteriaceae bacterium
ACCCTGACCCACACTTTTCATCCACTGTGGTCGGTTTATCTGGAAAATGAAGGGCTGTTCAGCACGCGTTACAATGATCAGATATTCAGAACCGGGGCTGCCTACCTTTTTTCGGACGACATACAAATAGAAGGCTCCATTGGCGTTAATACCAATACCCGTCCTAGCGCTCTTTTTTTGAATCTTGGCATATCTTATCGGTTGAATTTCCACAAGGACTTTATCAGTGCTGCAGAAATAGAGTACAAAGAATCCAAGAAGGAAGAAAAAGAATTGAAAAAAACCATGAAGAAAAACAATAAAGCAGAAAGGAAAAGAGCTCGTAAGGCCAAAAGATTGTAATTCATGAAGAAAAAACCGATTGATGTTGTTGAAATAAACACCAGAGAAGACCTCAGAAGGTTTGTTGATTTTTCCTTTACACTCTATGGCCAGAATCCTCATTGGACTCCCCCCATCATTGAGGAAGAAATTGACACATTGGATCAATCCAAAAACCCGGTTTTCAAAAATGCCAAAGCTCATTATTTTTTGGCTTTTAAAGCTGGTGAAATCGCAGGTAGAATTGCAGTGATGATCAATTGGATTGAGGTAAAAAAATTAAAAAAGAAAAAAGTCCGTTTTGGCTGGTTTGATGTAGTGGACGATATCAATGTAACCCAAGCCTTGATGGAGAAGGTGCATGCCATTGGGAATGAAAATGGAATGGAATTCATCGAAGGTCCTGTTGGTTTTTCCAATATGGACAAAGCTGGGATGCTGGTCAAAGGTTTTGAGGAAAGCAACACCATGATTACTTGGTACAATGCTTCATATTACCATGAACATTTCAAACAGTTGGGTTATGAAGATCTTGCGGTTTGGGTAGAATATGAAATCACTTTAAGCTCTTTTGAGGAATCACCCGAAAAGATCAAAAAATTTTCGGATTTGATGGTCAAACGTTATGAATTGAAAATTTTGGATTTTAAATCCAAAAAGCAGATCCTTCCCTATGTTGAAAAAATGTTTGTTTTACTGGAGGAAACATATGGTAAACTGCAAACTTTTGTACCCATACAAGAGGAGCAAATAAAGCAATACAAAGAAAAATATTTCCGTTATATACATCCCGAATTCATCAAATGTATTACGGATAAGGATGATGAACTGATCGCTTTTTGCATCACCATGCCTTCTTTCACCGAGGCATTGAAAAAAGCCAATGGGAAAATGTTTCCCTTTGGATATTTCTACCTCTTAAAGGCCTTGTATTTTAATTCCAGGGCTTCCTTTTATCTCATCGGGGTACACCCAAAATATCAAAACAAAGGGGTAACTGCCATCATCTTCAATGAAATGCAAAAAACCTTCAATAAGTTTGGACACAATATCGTGGAAACCAATCCTGAATTAGAAGAAAACAGCTCGATCCAGAATTTGTGGAAAAATTACCAACACCGGCAGCACAAAAAGAGACTGACAGTAACTCAAAAAATAAAAAAGGGAGCCAAGACATAGCGTCTAAAACTCCCAGGCTAATTTAATTGATTTATTATTTCACACACAATATACAAATTAATTTAAAAAATGCTCAACCAAGGAACCATCATTGCGAAAGCTACAGGGGCCGGTAGCTCGGCCATCAGTCTATTCCGGCTTTCGGGTAGTGATGCCATTAAAATGGTTTCCCAATGCTTTCAACCAAAGTCTGAAAAAAAATTGGCTGATCAAAAAAGTCACACTGTCCATCTGGGAACACTGCATGACAAAGGAGCTCCCTTGGACGAAGTATTGGTAAGTATTTTTAAAGCCCCTCACTCCTACACAGGAGAAAATGTGGTTGAAATTTCTTGCCACGGATCCAACTTTATCCAAGAAGAGATTTTACGGCTTTTTATTTCGATAGGGGCGCAGCCGGCAAAACCGGGAGAGTTTACGCTTAGGGCTTTCTTGAATAAAAAAATGGATTTGAGTCAGGCGGAAGCTGTGGCGGATTTAATCGTATCGGAATCCAAAGCGGCTCACGAAGTGGCCATGAATCAAATGAGGGGTGGGTACACTGCAGAAATTGCTCAATTGAGACAAAAACTATTGGATTTTGCTTCGTTGATTACTTTAGAATTAGATTTTGCCGAAGAGGATGTAGCTTTTGCCGATCGGACCGCACTTAAAGATTTGCTTGGGTCGCTACAATCAAAAATTAAATCACTCCTCGATTCCTTCCAATACGGCAGTGTGATCAAAAAAGGGGTTCCGGTAGCCATCGTCGGTAAGCCCAACGCGGGCAAGTCCTCTCTTCTCAATGCCCTATTGAATGAAGACCGGGCTATTGTATCATCAATACCGGGTACTACCAGAGATACCATAGAAGACACCTTGACCCTATCGGGGATTGAATTCAGATTTATCGATACAGCTGGATTGAGAGAAACCAATGACCAGATAGAAGCGGTAGGGGTTGCCAAAGCAAAAGAAAAAGTAGATCTGGCAAAAGTGATGATCTATCTTTTTGACACCAATGATACCTCCCGCTCAGAAATTACAAGCGCAATAAAAGAATTTAAAAGAGAAGACCTGATCGTGCTCTTGGTCGAAAATAAAATCGACCTGATTCAAGAGGCCGGAGAATCGTCTTTGACCAAAGCATTAAAAGAACAGTCTTCCCGGATTCCCGCCCATGCGTTTTGTAGAATCTCTACTTTTAACCCTGACACCATCGAGCAACTCAAAAAAACACTTTACAACCAAATCAAAAAGATTGCTGTTCAGGGGGACGTAGTTGTTTCCAATGCCAGACATTATGAGGCCCTCCAAAATGCATTGGGAGCAATCATTGAGATTGGTGAAGGATTGGAAAGTGAATTGACTGGTGATTTACTGAGTGTACACATCAATGAAGCCATTCATTTTTTGGGTGAAATTTCGGGAGAAATCAGTAATAATGAATTGTTAGGTAATATCTTCAGTAAGTTCTGTATTGGGAAGTAAGTATAGGTTTCATGGAGTTTCAATTACCTTCTTAACTCCTATTATACATAAGTTTATAAGTTTCAAAAAGTTTCTAAAGGCTTCACATTATTTATCGTAAATTTATAGTATTATTTATTTTACGACAAAAATTACGACATAATGGACGCCAAATTAATACAAGGACTACAGGGTGAAAGTTCTTTTGAACTGCCTCCCAAGAAGATTTACATCTATTTAATCTATATTAGTTAAACATTTTTATTGTAAAGTGTCAGAATATCAATCCAAATCCAATACAAAAGAGAATAAGAAAACCTCTTCGGAATCTGTTTCAAAGGAAACACAAACTTCTTTCGAAGATGCTACGTATGATTTTAGCCCTGAGGTAATGGCTTTAAAAAGCCTTCAAACTGCCGCTGACAATAGTCCACGTTCAAATAGTATTACACAACTACAGGCCATGGCAGACGCTAGGGCGACTTCTCTTACTGGACCCATACAAAGACAAGAAAACAATACGGGACTTCCAGATAACCTAAAATCGGGAATGGAAAACCTTTCAGGTTTATCAATGGACGATGTAAAAGTACATCGAAACTCTGATAAACCTGCTCAGCTTCAAGCCCATGCCTATGCACAAGGAACTGACATTTATCTAGGTCCTGGTCAGGAAAAGCATCTTCCCCATGAGCTAGGTCATGTGGTTCAGCAAAAGCAAGGTCGTGTCAAACCAACCATACAAAAAAAAGGTAATATTAACATCAATGACAATATTGATCTAGAAAAAGAAGCAGATGTCATGGGAGCGAAGGCACTCCAAATGAAAGGCAACAATGAAAAGTTGAGTAATGATTCTAATGATAAAATTGAGAGTCATTTGTATTCAAAAACTCATTCTAATCCTATTTCACTTGAAAATGGAAATACATTGCAACTTTATGTTATTCAAAGGGAGAAGGAGGATCCAGGTGTTGAATCTGAAAAAAGATTTTATGAAACTGGGGCACAGTCAACAAGCAATGCATTTCCAGAAATTAATTTTGGTAAAAATGGAGAGGTTGCAACACTTCACATACACGTAGATCTTGATGCGCCCGATGCATCTTTAATTGATCAAATTCAATCAGGCGATGTAGGTCATACTTGGATTGCATTAGAGTGGTTTGACCCAAAAAATGTTCCAGATAATATTCCAGAGCCACACAAAAGATATCTAGAGGGTGGTGGAAAAACTGCAGACCCAATGGGTTTTTGGCCAAAAATATGGAAAGATGTAACTGAATGGATGGACCGGGATACACCAGAAAATCTTGTAGATGAAGATGCAGAAGGGTACTCTACCAACCCCTTCTCAAACTATGTTGGAGGTCATATGTTACACCCTGACAGAGAACATAACCCAAAAGCAACTTATAGTTTTGATATAACTAGAAATCAATTTGATTCAGTTATAAATTATGCTGAATCGAAAAAGGGTAGTAAATATTCCCTTTTCTATTTTAATTGTACAACCTTTGCTAAAGGAGCTGCGAAGGCTGCTGGCCAAAGCCCACCATCACTAGGGGTAGGAACTATATGTTATCCTGACGCTATTTACAGCAGCATTAATGAAAAATTACAAAAAAAAGATAAAAATGCTGAAATCATTGGAAATAGTATGCAAAGTGACCTTGATACTGATGTACAATTTGCAGATGCAGATAAATTATTAGGTGGACAATGGATTCAGAATACAGAGTGGTCTTTTATAATGGAAATGAGTGATTCAATTGGTGATGAAATACTTTATTACAATAAAGATAATTCGCAATTCTTTTTTTTAAATGAGATTTATGATTTAGATATTTTCTTTATCAAGGGCGCTGAATACGTGCCTTATTATATTTCCAAAGAGGAGTTAAATACTTATCTCTCAGAAAGAGAAATTGAGTCAATTTCCGAAGAATTTTCCTCTCAAGCGGGACCAATTATTAATGATGAACCTGATTTAACAGAATCTTCTCCTGAAGAAACTCCTTCTTGGGAAAAGGCTGGGGAGGATGTATATTGCTGGCCTAGAGAAGTGAACGGAAGATGGTGGTATTATTATCAAAACCCGGAAGGTGATTTTTACAAATATATTCAAGGCGATTTCACTAGTGAAGAATTAAATCAAGAACAGTTTAATGATTTATTTTATTCGTAATTTAATATTTAACATATAGCACGAGTTGCATCTAGGCTAACCTGAAATACCTCACAATACTACTTATATGGTAGGGTAAGATAACCATAAACTTAATTAATAGGATATGCCAAATATTCAATCTATCTAATTACTCTAAAAAACCCACCTCCTTTTATCAATAAACAGAGCATCAAAAGTTTTCAGAAAAACAGTTATTAAGAGGAGTTTTAGTAGGTGTTTTATCGTTTATTTGTCGTAAATAGGCACTTAACCTATATATAAAGTGTTGATAATCAAAACGATTAGCTAATATTATTAGTTACTATATTGGGAGTTACTGAAAATTTGTTAATTGCAAAATGCAACTAATTTTTATAGTTTAGTAGCTAAACCATAAAAACAGTTCTAAATGAAAAAGTCACTTGCATTAATTTTTACTCTAACTATTTTCTCACAGGTCTTGAGCCAATCCGATCAGGAATTGATCAATTGGCCCGATGAGCCACTCCCCATTTATCATGTTATTGAGATTGTTCCTAAACCCGAATATATAACAGAGTTTATCAATGCTGTTAAGGTATATAATGATAAATTCCACAACAAAGACAAAAA
>JAAZUX010000057.1 GCA_018623955.1 Flavobacteriaceae bacterium
AACCAAATGGGGGAAGGTGATGTTGAAATTTTTTTTAATGACGAGTTGAAACCCCTGAGTTATGGATATGGGCTACAAACCGGTATAGAATTCAATCGAAAATTACGGTTGATCTTCCTGCTCAATCAATTTGTCAATACCCTTGTTCCTGACTCCTTGGGGATTCCTGTGCTTCGTTTTACCTTGGTCTACCGTCGTTAGAATCTCAAACTGATCCCTGCCAAAAAATTAAACTGAGCTTGGGGATAATATCCCGCTCCCTCAACAGTTGTTATTGTCCCCGGGATGGAATAGTCATCATCGAAAGTATAGAAATAACCATTGGAAACGTATTTTGTTCCCAAAAGGTTATTTAATAACAGAGAAATATTGATTTCTTTAAACAGGCTTTTGGGAAGGATTTGATAATTGATATTTAGGTCCGATACGGAATAGGCTTCCAGCTTGGAAGTTTCAGAATCGATATTTCCCATGTATTGCTCGCCCACATGTTTGGTGAGCAGTGAAATTTTCCAATTGGGTGAGGGCTGAAAAGCGATGATATTTCCTGCCACTACTGCAGGAGAAAAAGAAAGATGGGTGTCCCCTAAAGCGGTCAAAACGCCATCGCGTTGAAAATAAAAATCCTGATTTCGATTACGGCTAAAGGTAACATTGGGCTGCCAGGTCCAACGATTACCGAGAGCAAAAGTTCCTTCCAGTTCAATGCCCAATCGGCTGCTTTTCCCTACATTTTCTCTAATGGGTGTTCCCACATCATCCAATGCACCGGTCAGGGCCAATTGATTGGTGTAATCCATGACATAAAAGTTGACCAACAGGCTGGCTTTTTCCCTGTTAAAACGCCATCCCAACTCATAGTCATTGAGTTCCTCGGGATTGGGATTGCCGTTTTCAAAGTCGGCCCGGCTGGGTTCTCTGTTTGCTCTGGCAAAAGAAATATAAAATTTATTATTGAGGTTGAGGGTATAAACCAGCCCGGCTTTGGGATTAAAAAAACCGTAGTTTTCGTCTACATTGATCGGTTCTGGACCTTTAAGATTTCCATGAGCCGTATAACTTATACCTCTGTATTGCAAATCCAAATAACCTGAAATACGGTCATTGAATCGATGGTTAACTTTCGCATAAACGTTGCCTTCTTTTTTGTTTCCTTGGTTTTCGTAAAAACGATGCCGAGGCGAAACGCCCGGAGCGTAATGGGCAAAGATCAACTCCCCAAAATGATCCCCTACATAGCTACTATAAAGTGCACCCAGATTCCATTCCGTATTTCCTTTTTGTCTGTTGAGGGAAAAAGTGGCCACATAGTAATCATTGTCCAACCATTTGTGGACAATATTTTCAGTGGTATCAACAGTTGATCCTCCAATATTAACGGGCTTCAATCCTAGGAAACTAAAATTATTGTCAGAAGAAAAATTGATGTTTTGCTCGAACCAAAGGTCTTTGTACTCCTCATAGTAACCTCGCCCGTAGGTATAATTGAATCCTAAAGACAAACTGGTGTAGGGATCGATCTTTTGATTCCAATGGAGTTGATAGTGGTCTTGGCGGTAATTGTCCACTTGGTTGTCGTAATGTCCTTCCAAATTTCCATTATCGTCATAAATTTCACCTGCTGGATTGTATCTGCGGTTGGAGGCCAAAGTGTTTTTATCGACCCCAAACCAGGATTGGTAGGTGATCTCATGTCCCCCAAAGACAAGGGCTTTGATCAAAGTGTTTTCATCCTGAAAAGCGGCTTGTAAAAAATAGGACTTTAAGTCTGAACTGGCGCGTTCCACATAACCGTCGGAAGTGATCTTAGATAATCTTCCCGAAATTTCGAAATGATTGTTGAGCAGTCCGGTAGAAAACTTGAGGGTGTGCTTCAGGGAATTAAAACTTCCCACCGTATTGGCAATTTCTGCATAAGCTTTTTGAGATACTTCATCGGTCAATAAATTGATGCTGGCTCCAAAAGCCCCGGAACCGTTGGTGGAAGTCCCTACCCCTCTTTGAATTTGAAGGGAGGATACCGAGGAGGTGAAATCGGGCATATTGACCCAATAGACCCCTTGACTTTCGGAGTCGTTGTAGGGAATGCCATTGATGGTGACGTTGACCCTTGTCGCATCACTGCCCCGCACCCTGATCCCGGTATAACCGATCCCTGCTCCGGCATCACTGGTGGTGACCACTCCGGGGAGATAATTGAGCATGATGGGCAGGTCTTGCCCTAGGTTTCTGGAGGCCAGCTCTTCCTTATCAACATTGGAAAAAGAAAAAGGCTGATCTTCGTCGATGCGCAGACCGGCGAGTTTGACTTCTTCTAATTGAATTTCAGGAATACTGTCTTGAACAGCAGTGGTTTGTGCAAGCGATAGAGTTGGAAGGATCATCGCTAAAAATCCCAAGTAAATCGTTTTCATCCGAATAGTTTTATTCGAATAAAAGGGGTGATTATTCTTAGTGTTAAACGTAAATTAAAATCCCTTGGCGGCATTATCCGCCCAGGTTCAATGGGTATGATCTCAGCCAGCCAAAAGCGGGCACCCCTTCGAGATATGTGCAAAGATAAGTCAAGGATTAAAAATTGAAAAGCGTGTCTAAACTTTTTTTAGTAATGGGTCAATGGAGGCTATGGCCCTATTCAATCGCAAATCCTGATTTCCCTCTAAGACTACATAATTTTTTTGCAACTTGTCCAGTGTGCTTTTGAAGTGATCGAACATCGACTGACGGTCATCAGGCCGATCCCTTAAATCATCTTTTACCCAAGGGACGTCAATTCCGGTCAACAGATAGAGGTCATAACTCCACTTTTCAGAATATGCCAGAATCTCGGGGTGGCAATAACCGTCAAAATGGGTCTCTGACCATACCCTTGTGACCACTACATTGGTGTCGCAAAACATGACCTTATTGGCTTTGGCCAGCTTTTGATTTTCTAAGTCGAGCTGTCCCGCAACGATAATCGGCAAGTCCTCCAAAGTACAAATGGCTTGTTGTTCTTCCCATTTGTTTTGGAGGTAATCTCTGGCAAATTCTTCCACCCATTCGGTTTGATAGTGTTTTGCCAAGGCTTTGGCCAGGGTGGTTTTTCCTGTTGATTCGGGACCGTAAAGCACTAACCTGAGGATATGGGAGGGGTTTTGTCTAAGGTCTTTTTCCATGAGCGGTATCCATAGATGGCAATAAGGGTAAAGATAAGATATTGCAAACTGGTAAGGGAGAGTCCTTTATAAAAATAGAGGGGTATGGATATGATATCCCCTATAATCCAAAAGAGCCAATGTTCTATTTTTCGGCGGGCCATCAAGCCCATCCCAACAAAAAAAATGGCAGTGGTCAAGGTGTCCACATAAGCCATCCAATCCTTCCATTTGTCAAAGACTTGATAGACCCAAAAGATAAAAAGTAAACTCGCCCCAAAGAGTAGCAAAGCCATTTTGAATTCTTTTTTGGTTGTTGAAGTTATGGGGTGAACAATGACCTGCTCCTCCTTTTTTGACCAATAGTACCATCCATAGGCACTCATGATAAAATAATAGGCGTTGATGATCATATCACCCAATAAGGCCCATTTGAATAACAAATAGACAAAGATGGAGGTGGAAATCATTCCGGTGGGATAGACCCAAATACTGTTTTTTTTGGCATACCAAACACTGAGCAGTCCGAAGAGAACTCCGGTAATTTCCAATACAATGTCTATATTTGTATAAGCACTGTATTGGCCGAATAAAAAATCAAAAACTTGGGACATAGCCGCTGCGGTCTCCTTTGATGATCTTAATGTTTAAAACCACAGAAGGCTCATTTTCAAAACTTTCTTTTATGACTTTTTGAAGGGTAGACATTAGGGCATCGTATTCCCCATAGATTTGAGTACTCATGGGATTTTCCATAACCTTAAAACCCAAGGTTCTGAGTTTTTTGATGAAATTTTTGATGGAATCTTCAAAATTATCGTTCAGGGGGAGCAGGGTCAATTCTATAGAAATATTCATTATTTTTTTAGTTTTTTGACGTGGCCAAAGTACCACAGTATGCTTTTTCAATGATAAAATTAAGAGAAAAATTGAGGGTTTTATCTGAAATTTTAACTTTTGCATGACCTTGACGGTCACCCCATTCAAAAGGTGCTACAATCAGTTGCTTTGAAAAAATGATTCCTTTTTGTTTGAGGGCTTTATACAAGGCTTCCTTGGCGGTCCAGATCAGAGTAAGTTTTTCGATGGTCTGAGTACCGTTGAGGGCAAAGCTTTCTTGGGCATGTAAAAAACGTGGGGCAATGTGGTGAATATTGTGTCGGTAAACTTCCAGGTCAATCCCCAGAGGTTTTGTTCCCAAGGCGATACCGGCAAGGTTTTTCGTGTGAGAAATGGAGAGTTGCTGTCCCGATTCCAAATATGGGATACTGTCTGGGTCATGACTCAAACAGTCTGGAGGAATACCCGCCTCCAAAAGGAGTCTTCGGGAGGCCAAAAACTCTTTTTGATGGGAGAGGTTCTTACGCTTTTGGAATCTGATCTCATCTGACTTTGCCAAAAAGAGATCCTTTTTGAGCTCTTCCAAAGGTTCTTCAATATACCAGATCAAAATTTGAGTTTGCTCATCGAAATTGACCCTTTGGTGTAGTGGCATTTGATATTGAAATTAAAGTGCGTACTTTTGCTGAAAATTGTCAATAAAGATACAACTATGGGAACGAAAACAGCATCTACTTATTTGCCCTATAAGGTAAAGGACATGTCCTTGGCTGAATATGGCAGGAGAGAAATTCATTTGGCTGAAGCAGAAATGCCTGGCTTGATGGCATTACGCAGAGAATACGGAGAAAGTCAGCCGCTCAAAGGAGCCCGAATAGCGGGTTGCTTGCACATGACCATCCAAACTGCTGTGTTGATTGAGACATTGACCGCATTGGGAGCGGAGGTGACTTGGAGCTCTTGTAATATATTTTCTACCCAAGACCACGCCGCTGCTGCCATTGCCGCTGCAGGAATTCCGGTCTATGCATGGAAGGGGATGAATGAAGAAGAATTTGACTGGTGTATCGAGCAAACCCTGTTTTTTGGTGAAGAGCGCGAATCCCTTAACATGATATTAGATGATGGTGGAGATTTGACCAATTTGGTTTTGGATCACTACCCTGAGTTGGTAAAGAACATCAAAGGTTTGTCTGAAGAGACCACTACCGGGGTTCACCGACTCTACGAAAGAATGAAAAACGGAACACTCCCTTTGCCGGCCATCAATGTGAATGATTCGGTGACCAAATCTAAATTCGACAACAAATACGGTTGCAAAGAAAGTGCTGTTGATGCCATCCGTCGAGCCACTGATGTGATGCTGGCCGGAAAACGGGTAGTCGTGGCAGGATATGGTGATGTAGGAAAAGGAACTGCTGCCTCTTTTCGCGGTGCAGGAGCCATTGTCACGGTAACGGAAATCGACCCCATCTGTGCCCTACAAGCGGCCATGGACGGTTATGAAGTAAAAAAATTGGCCAATGTCATTGGCAATGCTGATATCGTAATTACCGCTACAGGAAACAAAGATATCTTGAGAAAAGAGTATTTCCTTGCCTTGAAAGACAAAGCCATTGTATGTAATATTGGTCACTTCGACAATGAAATAGATATGGCTTGGCTCAACGAG
>JAAZUX010000058.1 GCA_018623955.1 Flavobacteriaceae bacterium
AAAAAAATCAATTTGTTCAAGAAAAGCTGTGTTTTTGGCCAAAACAGCCATTTCCCTGTTGATCTCCATGATTTTTTCCATTTGATCTGCCCGTTCTAATGAAGGCTTAATGCTGAGGTTTACAATCGTAGTAGTGGGATATTTGCGATGGATTTTTTCGATCAGTATTTTGATTTTTTCGACAATCTTTGCCGCTGTCCATCCCAAACTCAAATCATTGCCTCCCAAGTATAAAACAATTGCCTTGGGTGCCCCGAAAGTGAACAAACGTTCAAAATGCTGGGAAAGTGAACTGATAAAAGCACCTCCAAATCCCAGATTTAGGGTATTGGCTTGGGGAAAATCCTTTTCAAGGCTCTTCCACACGCGTATGGTTGAGCTGCCATAAACAACCACCAAATCGTCTTGTGATTTTATATCTTTTATCTGTTTTTCCAGTTGCGTAATTTCAGATTCAAACCCCTTTTGCTCGGCCAGCAAAACACTGACCCATTTTTTGTATTGCTGATTGAGGCTTGCCACGACCTGGGGAAGCTCGGGGTCGTTTTTATTGGTAATTCCCCTATCACTCATTCTAAAGGGTGGTTTGATCTCACATTTGAAAGTATCCTGAGAGGCCAGGTTGTCAAAATTGGCCATTACCAGCGGTACAATCAAAGGCTGAGGGTCCATACAACAAGCCAATCTAAATATGCCGTGTCTAAAAATACCGGGAGAATCCCCTGTTCTGTAGGAGTTACCCTCGGGACTGAAGACCAGTCCGGATCCTTGTCTTAGATGTTTTATGGCCTCGGGATAAAAGGCTTTGTTGACCGATCTGATTTTGTCCGGGTCCAGCCCCTGCGGGAGAAATTTATTGGCATACACCCTGATGTATTTTAATCGCTCGTAATAGGCCCTGTGGTTGTCTTCCTCCGGAAGCGAATGACGTACTACCCGGATGCCTGAATCCTTATAGTATTTGTCCAAAATCATACTGCTGATGAAGTGACTGTCCAAAGTGATCTGAAATCCCTCGTCTTCAGTATAATAAGAATGATTGTTCAGGTGGTTGTAAATGAAAATGGAGTTTTTTTGGTAAGGCAAATACTCAGATCCTTTGATTTGGATGTCGGTGAGTGAAAAAGCTTCGCGGATGCGATCTGTACAAAGTTGCCGGGCCGCCGAAGGAGGCAGGGATAAGGGTGCCTTAGAAACAGATTGGTAGACCCGCTTTAGGGCCGATAGAAATTTTTTGTCTTGTTCCTTGACATCCATATTGTTATCTCCAGGGGAACAAAAATAAAAAGTGAAAAAAAAGAACTTAATAAAAGTCCGAATTCATAACAAAGAATAATGTTTTCCCTAAAAAGAGCTTCTAAAAATTATCAATTAATCAATTTAAGGTCTACAGATTGTAAAAAGTTTTAAAATTATCCTCGAGTTTTGTAGCTTTAAGGATATAATATATTCAAAATGAAAATATTAACTCTCACCACTGTAATGGCCTTGGCCATTGTTTCTTGTACATCTCCAGAAACATCTTCAAAAGCAATTGGCCTGGCCGGCGTTTGGGATCGGATAGGAACCGTTAACTATGAAGATGGAAAACCAAAAGACACCCTTGCATCTGATGACAATTTCAAACAGGTAAAGGTTTACTCCACCGAATACTTTATGTTTGTCTCCAATGGAGAACAAATGGACTCCCTGGGCGTGGATCAATTTATTGGATTCGCCGGCAATGGAAAATACGAAGTCAAAAACGATTCCCTGATTGAGTATATGAGCCATGGTACAGACAACTACCTCAAATGGATCCAAGGGGGGAACAACGTCTACCGGGTAAAATTAAGCCTGTCTGAAAATCATTACACACAGTATTGGCTTGATTCTTTGGGGAATGGAAGAGGCGAACTTTACAAAAGAATGGAGTAATCCCGGGATTTAACTTTTAGCATCATCTCCCCGATTGGGGAGATTTTTTTTAGTCCTACTCTAATAATTTGCTACATTTAAATAAACTTATTGGGATGAAAAAACTGTTGTTTATTTATTTTTTGGGCTGGGGATTGGCTGTGGCACAAAAGCCTTTTGAACCGCTTGCTCTGGCCAACGACCTGCTCAGCAGCCTGACTGCCGACCAAAAAGAGGTGGTTTCTTTTGCCTTGGAAGACCCTGCCAAAACCCGCTGGCACTACCTGCCCCACGACTCATTTGCTCGTGAAGGCCTTCCCCTTTCAGAAATGAGTCCGGAGCAGATCGACAAAACTTACAACTTACTGGAAAACTACCTCAGCGAAAGTGGTTACGACCAGATGCAACAGATCATCGATCTGGAAAACTATCTGGCGGTGGTGGAAAACAATCCAAAAAAAAGGGACCCCAAAAAGTACTATATCGCCTTTTATGGTACTCCACACCAAGATTCTCTTTGGGCCTGGTCTTTTGAAGGTCATCACATTTCTCTGAATTTTACGATCACTGCCAAAGCGATTTCTTTTGCCCCGGCCTTTTGGGGGTCCAACCCCGGCATCGTCCCCGACGGGCCGGAAAAAGGAAAGATCGTATTGAAAATCGACCACAATCTGGGTTTGGAACTGGTGAATTCCCTCAGTCCTAAACAAAGATCCATCACCCTGATCAGCCCCAAAACCTATGGGGAGATTTTGACGAGCAATCAGGCAGCAGTCCAATTCATCCAAAACAACGGGATTCCCTATGGACTACTGCAAACCCCGCAACAGCAATTGCTGAAAAAAATCGTTTACCACCACCTGGACCGTATGGAAAAACCTGTTTCACAAAAAACCCGCCAACTGCTCGAAAAGGAAAACTGGAACGAAATCACCTTTAGCTGGGCCGGAAAAACCAAAAAATTAAAAGCCCATTACTACCGTATTCAGGGACAAAGCTTTTTGATCGAATACGACAATTCCCAAAACAACGGAAACCACATCCATGCGGTTTGGCGGGAATTTAAAAGGGATTTTGGCAAAGACCTGATCCGGGAACACTATCTTAAGGAGGGACACTAAGAAAAAGGCCTGGTTTAGGCCATGCTACGGGCTTAGGCATTTGGGAGGCTGATCTTTTGGCTTTTGCCCAGGGTTTTGATCTCCAGCTATAGTTGGGCGGCCGCTTCGGCTTTTTTAAATTGACCATCAACCCCCAGGTTGTTGTTTCCGCTTTTGACCCTAAAATCTGAAGGGGAGACTTTATGTGATTTAAGTCGGTTCCATTGGGCATCCAGCACCCACAATTGATCCCCGCCCTTGTATTGCAAACGCTGACCCTTTTTTAAACTCAGGGGCAGTTGGATTTTATGATTATGATTGATCTCAAGGCTGATCTCGCTGATCGCTGCGTTTTCTGCGCTGAGGACAAACTGCAGGACTGGTCATGGCTGAAGAACCGATCTGGGAGTATATTGGGTAGTTAATAAATAAATTCTGTAATCAAAAGTCCAATCAATATATACATAGGGAATTGTCGGCTTTGACAAAATAGGATTTATAGTTTTTGGCTTTGTGGTCTTTACAACCGCAAAGGTCAAGGAGTCGAATGTTTTTAAAATCAATGGGGTGGCTTTCGGCTTGAATGGAGATATGGCCTTGGGTAAGGATCTCACCTGCTTTGGCGATCCAGTGGTCTTTGCTTTGAACCACCCCGCGGGAAGTCCAGTCATTATCGCCCATTTTGGGGTTGGTAAAACCACCGCCGATCTGGGGGCTTTGGTATTTTAAAACCGTATCGTTTTCGATCAGGTGGGTGATGCTTTCCCCGCCCAATACGACCACCTCGGCACTGACCCAGCGGTCGCCGTGATAGGTTTTGGAATTGGAGGAAATGCAGTGTCGGTAATCGACTTTGCCGTCCATGACCAGGGCGGTGCCGGGGGTACAGACGTTTCCGGTGGGGCGTTCCCCTGCTCCCAGTCCACCGAGTAATTGGATTTCGATGGAAACTGGGAAATACTGTCCGTAGTCATTGCTTTTGGCTGATTGGGAATGCAACATGATACCGCTATTGCGGACATTCCAGTCCTCACCTCCCGGGACTTGCTCGCCCGAAAACCGATAGTCGAATCGCAGTTTGTAATAGGAGTAGGGTTTTTTGTAATACATATGAGCATAGGCACCCTCAAAGGAGTCGTATTGGTCATAGGCAATGCGGATCATGCTGTCTTGTACCCTAAAGGTATTGCGGTGGTTGACATTGAGGTCTTGGTTGGCAAACTTGATGGTCCAATCAGACAGATCAGTCCCGTTAAAAAGAGGGATCCATTCTTCTTTTTCGGAAGTATCAGGGGCCTTACAGGAAAACAATCCCACCATCAGTAAAATAAAAAAAGTGTGGCGTATCATCTTCAATTCATTTGTATACAAATTAATCAATTGTTCTAAATGAGGTTCATTAAAGCGGATAAAAAAGAATTTTCTTACAAGATCGGTTCCTGTAAATTTTGTCAATTATTCAATATTTACAGGCATTTATATGGGCTCTTCAAAAAGAATCGGTCTTTTTTTTAGGAATCTCAAAAAGAAAACTTCGGTTTTGCATTTCCTTTTGACTAATGTGACCAATTGGTAATTTTATGTCAAATTGTTTTCCTGTAAGGAAAATTATATTTGTTTTTGTTAGTCCCCGCTTTTCCATAAGCGGGGTTTTTTTTGAATTGTGATGATCAAACGCTCCCCTGTGCGGAGTTTAATAGGGATTCCTTCCAACAATGATGCTCCGCTGTAGGTTTGCGATAGTTTTGGGTCGGAGGCCGTGATACGATAGTTGGCCTGAGGGTCTGCGGTAAACCACTCGGGAAATTGATTGATACGGGGATAGTCCTCGGGAAGATTGAGGATGGTTTTGTGGCGTATGGGGTCAAAGATGAGATTTCCTTCCCAGTCGGTTTGCGCGCTAAGGACAAAATAGGTTTCTTTTTCGGAGTCAACTGCTCCGAGTCGCAGGGAGGGTTTCCAGGGAGACAGTCGTGCCCCTTGGGTTTTCCACAGGCCATACATGAGTGCCGTTCGGGCAAAATTACCGTCACCGTGCCAGCCCTCAACAATGCCATCGGGCTGTTGCATTCCAAACATGACTTTTATTTCGCTGTCGATCCAAGTTCGGAGGTTGGGATCGCTTTCGCGGTTAAATAAATTGATGCCGCTTTCTATGGCATCGGCATAGCCGTCGTGACTTCCCAATGGGCCGCGTTGGGCGCCGGGTTCCCAGTTGTAGTTTCGATAATTGAGGTTGAGGGCTTTAAAGGGTTTGCGAACGGCCTGGATGTATTCCACTTTTTGGTCGACCATCCAGGTGGTGTAATAGGCGTTGAGAATATAACCCCAGTTGTCTGCGATACGGTCGTCGACCGGGGTTTGGGTTTTCAGGTTGATGGCATTGTAAAAAAGTCCATCAGTATTTCTTCCATAGACGAGTATGCGGTCCAAAAGCCGGTAGAAGGGGGCGCGATAGGCGTCGACTTTGTGATGCTCAAGCCAGTGCAAAGTGAGGAAGAGTTCACTCAACCCGCCGATGATCTCACAGCCGTGATCCCTGAGTCTGAGATAATCGGTTTGAGAAAAATCCATTTCCAATAAATAATGATCGGCTATTTTGATGGCCCAGTTTAAATATTTTTCCTTACC
>JAAZUX010000059.1 GCA_018623955.1 Flavobacteriaceae bacterium
CCTTTAAATATAGTAAACATAAATGCTTTGGGCGGGCGCTTGCAAGTCTCATTTACTCCCGATTCGGGACAATACAAAAACATTCAATTGACCGGCCCTGCAGTCTTTGTTTTTTCTGGTAACTTGAATACTGAATGATTCAACTTCGAAATGAAATCGTAAGCCTAAGGGCCATAGAACCCGGGGATATTGACCTACTGTTTGACTTGGAGAACGATGTTGAGTTGTGGAAATATTCCAATCGCTCGAAGCCCTATTCCAGAGATTTGCTCCAAAACTATATTGCCAATGCCCATAAAGATATTTTCGAAATCCGTCAAATCAAGTTTACCATCAGTACTCAAGAGGACACTGCTGTGGGCTTTATCGATTTGTTTGACTTCGAACCCTTGCACCACAGGGCAGGGGTGGGATTGGTAGTGCGAAAACAAGACCAGAGCAAGGGATATGGTGGAGCAGCATTGGAATTGATCGGTGATTATGCACGAAAGCATTTGCAGTTGCATCAGCTCTATGCACACATTGCCGTAGAAAATAAAATCAGCATTCAACTTTTTGAACGTCAAGGCTATTGTTTTGTCGGAAAAAAGAAGGATTGGAATTTTTATGAAGGACAGTATCACGACGAGAGCATCTATCAAAAACTGATCGAATGAAGTATCGAAAAAAAATACTGAGCATCATCGTTCTAATGGGACTGACTTTTGGTCTTTATTTTGTTTACCTGTTCGGGAAAACCTTTTTTTGGGACAACACGATCTTCGAAGAGCCAAAAGTATATGTGTACATCAATGATGGAGATGACTTTAGCAAGGTAATATCTGCTATGACACCGCTTTTAAAATCCATTTCAAATTTTAGTATTGCGGCACAAAAAAAGGGGTATGCCACACGGGTCAGATCAGGGAAATTTGTCCTTCTAAAGGGAAGTAACAACAACGAAATCATCAATGCGCTTCGGGGAAAAAGTCTAACGGTTCGGGTAACCTTCAACAATCAGGAGCGCATAGAAAATTTGGCGGGAAGGGTCGCCCAACAAATTGCACCCGACAGTGTTTCTTTACTTAAAGTTTTGTTGGATACTGAGTTTTTGGCCGCAAAAGGATTTTCCAGAGAAAATGCATTGGGAATGTATTTGCCTGACAGTTACGATTTTTTCTGGAATACCACTGCCGAAAATTTCAGAGACAAAATGTGGAGATCGTACCAAAATTTTTGGACGGATAACAGAGAAAACAAAGCGGCTGAGTTGGGTTTGACCCCCTTGGAGGTGATGAGCCTGGCGGCCATCGTCCAGAAGGAAACCCAAAAGGCAGATGAGCGTCCGCGCGTAGCGGGGGTTTATCTCAATCGATTGAAAAGAAAAATGATGTTACAGGCCGACCCCACGGTCATTTATGCCATGAAACTCCAACTTCAAAATTTTGATACAGTGATCAAAAGGGTGCTTTATAAAGATTTAAAGATCAAATCCCCATACAATACCTACCGATACAAAGGTTTGCCACCGGGGCCCATTACCATGCCTGATATCTCATCCATCAAGGCGGTTTTGAATGCAGAGCAACATCGCTATTTGTATTTTGTGGCCAATCCTAACAATCCAGGATATCATTTATTTGCCAAAAACGGCAGGGAACACAACAGGAATAAAAAAATCTACACCAATTGGCTTGATCGAAATCGGGTTTACCGTTAACCTTGTTTGTGAATGATAAAAATGGCCGGTCTTTTGTGAAAACTGATGTTTGTTTTCTTCCATAGGCCCATGTCCATTGTTTTGATGAACTCACTGGGTTGGGTAAGATCGTAGGCAATACAAAGGTTTGTTTCCCTATCCAGAACCCGCTTTAAATCTTCCAAAAGTTTTTCATTTCGGTAGGGGGTTTCCATAAAGATTTGACTTTGATCTAACTTTTGTGATCTGTTTTCTAGGGTTTTTATGGCTTTTTTACGTTCGTTTTTATCGATGGGTAGATAGCCGTTAAAGGCAAAGTTTTGACCGTTGAGTCCGGAACTCATCATGGCCAAAAGGATGGAGGAAGGACCGACCAAGGGTTTTACTCTGATATTCATTGGATAGGCCTTTTGAACAATTATTGCCCCAGGGTCAGCAATGCCCGGACAACCTGCATCTGAAATCAATCCTATATCATTGCCTTCTAAACAGGGATTCAAATAGGTTTCTATTGCCCCTGCCGAGGTGTGTTTGTTGAGTGGGAAAAGTTTTAGGGCGGATTGTTTTTTTTCGGGGGCGATTTTTTTGATGAACCTTCGTGCCTCTTTTTCATTTTCTACAATGAAGTAATCTAGTTTTTCAATGATGGATTTAATTTCGTTGGGAAAAGTTTCGGGCAGAAACGTTTCACCCAATGGACTGGGAATGAGATACAAGGTGGGGGTCATGACTGTGGTTTTTGAAGTTCGTTGCTCAATTGATCACAGGCTTGGTCGATCAGCTCAAAAACCTTTTTAAAGCCATCTTCATTTCCATAATAAGGATCGGGAACTTCATCATTTTCTAATAGCAAAGCGACCTTCTTTTGATGATCTGAGGTAAGGGCCATTTTTCTGATATTGGCAAGGTTGCTGCAATCCATGACAAAGATTTTGTCAAAGCGATCGAAATCATCTGGGGTGAATTTTCTGGCCTTTTGATGGCGGATATCAATACCATTATGTGCTGCTACTTCAATACTTCTCAGGTCGGGTGAATGTCCGATGTGATATCCTGCAGTTCCTGCGGAGTCTACCCTAAAACGATCTTGGGGTAATTTATTTTTTAGAATACCTTCTGCCAGGGGAGAACGACAAATGTTTCCCAAGCATACCATTAAAATTGATGTTTTCACTTGGAGGGTTAGAGAGAAAGTTTTTGGTTGAGATCCTCAACGTACTTTCTGAATTGTTTGTCTGTAAAGCTGAGATTGTCAACTGTTTTACAGGCGTGTAGAACAGTGGCGTGATCTCTTTTGCCAATTTGTGTACCAATGCTGGCAAGTGAAGCCTTGGTGAATTTTTTGGCAAAATACATGGCCAGTTGTCGGGCTTGAACAATGTGTCTTTTTCTGGTTTTGGACTGGAGAGTGGCAACATCCATTTGAAAGTATTCCGAAACCACTTTTTGGATGTAGTCGATGGATACCTCGCGTTTGGTATTTTTGACAAATTTATTGACAATCTCTTTTGCTAGATCTAAGTCAATATCGACTCTGTTGAAAGAGGATTGTGCAATTAAAGAAATGATGGCACCTTCCAACTCCCTTACATTGGTCTTGATGTTTTTGGCAACATACTCTATAATATGATCACCGATGGTTACACCGTCTCTGAATAATTTGTTCTTAAGAATTGAAATCCTGGTTTCCAAATCGGGGATTTGCAGTTCGGCAGAAAGCCCCCACTTGAATCGAGAAAGTAAACGCTGTTCGATGTCTTGCATGTCGACAGGTGCTTTATCGGAGGTGATGATGACCTGTTTTCCATTTTGGTGTAAATGGTTGAAGATATGGAAGAACACATCTTGCGTTCCGGATTTACCGGAGAAAAACTGAACATCGTCAATGATGAGTATATCAATCACCTGATAGAAGTGAATAAAATCATTGCGGGTGTTTTTCTTGACGGACTCTATGTACTGTTGAGTAAATTTTTCGGCAGAGATATAGAGAACTGTTTTATCAGGGTATTTATTTTTGATTTCAACTCCTATGGCATGGGCAAGGTGTGTTTTACCAAGACCAACACCACCAAAAATCATCAAGGGGTTGAAAGAGGTTCCTCCGGGTTTGTTGGAAACTGCCAGTCCTGCAGATCGGGCCAGTCTATTGGAATCACCTTCTAAGAAATTTTCAAAGTTGTAATTGGGGTTGAGTTGAGATTCTATTTGAAGGTTTCGGATCCCGGGGATTACAAAAGGATTTTTCAGCTCACTGGTGTAGGCCTGAAGGGGAGCGTCAACTTGTTGAGCGTTGACACCGGATTGGTTACTGCTGGGAATACTTTCTGTGAATGGTATTTTGTTCCCAAAAGTATTTTCCATTTTGATGATGTAGATCAAACGAGCTTCGTCTCCCAGCTCGCGAGTCAATGCTACTTTTAAAATTTTAACATAATGTTCCTCAAGCCACTCATAAAAAAACTTACTGGGAACTTGAATGCTGAGTGAGTTTTCGGTTATCTTCAGCGGGATGATGGGCTCAAACCAGGTTTTGAAGGCTTGTTGCTGGATATTGTCTTTGATAAAAATCAAACAATTATTCCAAATTTTTTCAGCAGATGCCTCCATTCAAATTTTTAAATATGGTTTTTTTTTGATCGAACTCAATTGGGAATGTAATCGGATCACAACGATACAAATATTGAAATAAAAATCTAAAAAAAAACTTTTTTTTTGGTTGATTTTTTAATTTTTTTTTTTGAAATTATAGAACGATGAAACTTTACATTTTTTAATTAAATCTACCTCATTTGACAACCTACATTTCAGAAGTTTTTAGAGTAAGATATACAGAAACGGATCAAATGGGATTTGCACACCACAGCAATTATCTCAATTATTTTGAAATGGCCAGAATTGAATGGCTCAACAAAATCGGTTTTTCCTACGCAGCCCTTGAGCGACAAGGTATCGTCATGCCGGTTGTGTCTGCTCAAATTAACTTTAAATCTCCTGCCTTCTTTGATGACCCACTCAGGATAAGATTAACCATAGATGATATTCCGAGGGCAACCATTAAAATTGATTACATCATCATGAATGCCTTGGATAAGGAAATAGCGAATGGTTCTACCACACTTGCTTTTTTAAACACTGAAATCAACAGACCCGTGAAGTGTCCTCAGGCTTTATTGGAGATCATTGGATCTTTGTAAAGGGTGATGAGTGTGTCCTCTTTGATTTTTGAGGAGCTGTGAACAGCATCTCTTTTGATTACAGGTCCTTTCAATCCTGCTTTTAATTTGTCTTTGGTGACAAAAATTCTTGCTTCATCCCAAAGTTCAGCATCAATAAAATGTTGAAGGGTTTTGGTTCCTCCTTCAATGATTACGGATTGTAAACCATTTTTGAACAGTTGATCCAAAACTTCTTGGGCTTTAATTGAAAGCTGATCTTTATTTTCTTCCTTATTTTGATTCTTAATGGTAAGAAATTTCTTCTTGAGTAAATTAAAATCCCCTTTGATATTGGATAATTTTTGGTGGGGATCAATCACAACGGACACTGGATTTTCTCCATTCCACAGGCGTGTATCCAATTTTGGATTGTCATTTAGTGCTGTTTGCACCCCGATCATAATGGATTGTTCCTGACTTCTCCAATGGTGGACGCGTTGTTTTGATAGGGGATCGGTCAACCAGTATTTCTTTTGGGTTTCTTTTGGGGCAATAAAACCGTCAAGACTTTCGGCCCATTTTAATATGACATATGGACGTTTTTTTTGGTGGAAGCTGAAAAATCGACGGTTGAGTTTTTGACACTTAGATTCAAGGACTCCAATTTCGACCTCACATCCGGCTGCTTTAAGTTTCTTTAACCCTTTGCCTAAGACTCTTTTGTTTTGATCCAGACATCCAATGATCACCCGTGGAATTTTCATTTCCAAGATCAGATCTGTAC
>JAAZUX010000060.1 GCA_018623955.1 Flavobacteriaceae bacterium
CTCATCATGTAATCAAAAATTACCATCAAGGCAGAAACGGCTCCCCACAAGAAAAAGGAAAAGAGGATTTTTTTGTAATCCACACGATCTCTGGAGGTAATCAAACTTAAAAATGATCGCTGATGGAGGCGGGTCACTACCAAATAAATAAACGGTAGTACAACAGCAAAGGGTAGTAAAATTAAAAATAAGGTCAGGTTGGAAGGCAGTTTAGAAAACAAATCCTGATGACTGGTAAATTCCCCAACGAGATCCGATTGGGAAATGATATAAAGCGACAGTGGAATCTGTCCAAGAAAGTTGAAAAAAATAAAAATAAGCGACCCCTTGAGGTAATCGACAAAGCGTTTGTTTTCGGTCGTGGTTTGTTCTAAATATTTCATATGGCGGGCATTTCCCAATTTTGATTTGGATCATAATTTAGATGTCCATTACAAACTTCCAAAGGGGACGTAAAGTTATTGGTAAATAAGCTCCCTGTTCCCAGTCCCTGATGATTTTTTACCGAGAGCGAAAAAGTCCATTGGGCAATGGCGCTCAACCCAACATTACTTTCTAAAGCACTGGTCACCCACCACCCTATAGAGCGTTCTTGGGCCAGCGCAATCCATTCTTCACAAGATTGAAATCCTCCCAATAATGAGGGTTTTAAAATCAAGTACTGCGGCATAATTTTATCCAACAATGCACTCCTGTCTTCTTTTTTAATGACCCCAATGAGTTCTTCATCCAAAGCTATGGGAATGGGTGAAATGATACACAGCTCTCGCATGGCATCGGCTTGTCCTGCAGCAATGGGCTGTTCGATAGAATGAATCTTCAAATCTGCCAAAGATTGTAGTTTATCCATTACCCCCTCAGGAGTAAAAGCCCCATTGGCATCTACCCTCAACATCATTTGTTCAGGACCGTAATGTTTTCGAATTTCTTCCAATAAAGAATATTCATCATCAAAATCCAAAGCACCGATTTTGAGTTTGATACAATCAAAACCTTGGGCAATTTTTTCGTCAATTTGAGCTTTCATAAATGAGTGATCTCCCATCCAAACCAAGCCATTGATCGGTATCTTCTCTGCTCCTCGGGTAAAGGATGAGGGAAAAAGCTGGAAGGGATCTTGCGATTTAAGTGACAACAAAGCCATTTCATAGCCCATCTGAATCGACGGAAAATTCTGAAGTGAATCAACGGATACCATTTCATTTTGATTGATCCGCTCACACAAATGTTTGAGTTGATCCCCAAAATCCGGTTGGTCGTCTGCACTCAACCCTCTAAAGAGACCACACTCCCCTACTCCTGTTTTATTTCCATCGGTCAAAAACAAAAACCAGGTTTCTTTCTCCTTCAATACCCCACGAGAAGTACCCCCGGGACGCTTAAACTTTAGGACATATCTTTTGTAATGGGCTTTCATTGGTAGCAGTAATAAATCACAAACAGGGCAAGAGAAACAAAAAAAGTAGACAGTGCGAGTTGTTTTAACAATGGATCATAGGCTTTGGGCTCGCGAATTTTAACGACCTGATACAGTTGAAGAAAAATCGGAAGCATAATCAATAATGAAAGGGGGTTTTCCTTTACCCAAGCCGTCCCCATTCCAAAAAATAAAAATAGGACGCTCAAGATCATCAAAAGATAATGGTAGTATTTTGCTTTTTGGCTTCCCAAATAGACCACCAAAGTAATTTTTTTTGAATTCTTGTCATTGGCAATATCTCTCATATTGTTGAGGTTGAGGACTCCCACACTGAGTAGTCCGATGGCTGTTCCCAAAAACAGTGCAGTACTATCAACGGTTTGGGTCTGTAAATAATAAGCCCCCATTACACTTACCCAGCCAAAAAAGAGAAAAACAAATAAATCCCCCAAACCATGGTATCCATAGGCAGCTCGACCCACTGTATATCTGATGGCAGCCCAAACCGCCGCCCCCACAAGCGCGATAAAAAAGAAAGAAACTAAAAATTGTTCCCCACCCAATGCGATGTAAATTAAACTTAGGGCCAATAGGATTGAAATCAATGCAGCAATCACAATCCCTTTTTTTAGGGCTTTGGCCGAAAGCAATCCCTGCTGCAATGTTCGTCCAGGCCCCAACCTATTGGCATTATCTGTGCCCTTTATTCCGTCTCCATAATCATTGGCAAAATTGGAAATGATTTGAAAAGCTATGGCAGTCAAAATGGAGCCAATAAAAACCACAGAAGAAAAATTTTCTTCCTTGGATGCAATGGCATTACCGGTGATGATCCCTGCAACGGACAGTGGCAAGGTTCTCAATCGAGCGGCAGCCAACCAAACTGAAAATTGAGTGCTCAAAGAATTAAGGAAATTTAGGATACTGTTTGAAATTGGGGTCCCTTTTGTCCAGAAAAGCCTGTTTGCCCTCCTGTGCCTCGTCCATGAGGTAATACATCAAGGTGGCATCTCCTGCCAATTGCATCAAACCGTGCTGACCGTCCAATTCTGCATTCAAACACCTCTTGATCATACGTAAGGCTAAAGGACTTCTTTTTTGCATCAGCTTACACCATTCCAAAACGGTAGTTTCGAGTTGATCTAAGGGAACAACCTTATTGACCAATCCCATTTTTTCGGCTTCGGCAGCAGAGTACTGCTGACAGAGAAACCATATTTCACGTGCTTTCTTTTGTCCCACATGCCTTGCCAAATAGGACGAACCGAAACCACCGTCAAAGCTACCTACCTTTGGACCGGTTTGTCCAAAAATGGCATTTTCACTGGCGATGGTCAGGTCACATACAACATGCAAAACATGACCGCCTCCAATGGCGTAGCCATTGACCATTGCTACAACAGGTTTGGGCAACTCTCTGATGCGTTTGTGTAAATCCAGTACATTCAGTCGGGGGACACCGTCTTCTCCGACATATCCTCCGACGCCTTTTACATTTTGGTCTCCCCCACTACAAAAAGCTTTATCTCCCGCTCCGGTAAATACCACCACATCGATATCATTGCGTTCGCGGCAGACTTCCATCGCTTCCAACATTTGTATGTTGGTCTCCGGACGAAAGGCATTGTAAACTTCGGGGCGATTGATGGTAATTTTGGCAACACCCTGGAATAACTCAAATTTGATGTCACTGTAGTCGGCTAGACTTTCCCATTCTATCTTTTTCATCTGTTTAAATCTATGTTAATTAGCTGATATTTAATCATTTCCTTTTGTTGAGGAATTTATCTTGGTTGTTTAAATCCCTCTATGAGGGTTTCATAGGTTATATTGGGATTTCAAATTTAAGACTTTTGCATGGCTTTAAAGTAATTTAGAAGAATACTGTCGTTGATTTTTCTCGGGGTTTTGATCTCTAGGATTTTGGGTTGACGCGACGGCTTAAAGAAATTTTTTAAGGCCCATTTCAATCCGGTATTGGTTTTTACTGCTTTATAATGAAAGCCAAATGCCTTAGAAATTTGACGGGCATCCCGACCGTGTATGGTTTCAAAATAAGTATCGTATTTGGGACTGTCCTTCTCCCCGGGAAGAATTCTAAAAATCCCCCCTCCTTGATTGTTGATCAAAATAACCCTAAAATTAGATGGAATGTGATCGTTCCACAATCCATTGATGTCATAGAAGAAACTGAGATCTCCCGTAACCAATAAACTGGGGTTTTGATTGATTAAGGCGGCTCCTACGGCAGTAGCCGTTGACCCATCAATACCACTGGTTCCTCGGTTGGAAAAGACTTCTGCCTGCTGGGGCATATTAAAAAGCTGGGCATAGCGCACCGTTGAACTGTTGGCCAGTTGCAGATGAATTTGTTCTGGAAGCTTTGAAAAAATTGTTTCAAAGGCTTTCAAATCAGAAAATGGAATTTGGCGCAAATAGGCATTTCCCTGACGAATTTGCACTTGATATTGATCCAAAATCGATGATTTATAATGAGTTTCAGGACTTTGATAATCGATCAGTAATTCAGAGAAAAAAGCATTCACAGGCATGTAAAAATGCTGGGTTAAACAATAGTATGTATCGTAAGCCCGGTAGGGATCAACATGCCAGTGCTCTTGCGGTGAATGATCCCTCAATAGTTTTTTTATTTTTTTGGAGACTACCATCCCCCCAAAAGTCAATAGTATTTGAGGTTTAAGGGTTTTAAAGAAATCAGGGTTGCTCGTTTCCAAAGGAGCAATCAAAGAATCAATGGAATTGATGGCATTTGACGAACGTAAATTGGAAGTGGTTTCGGTCATCAGAATTACCGAAGGATCGGCGTCGATCAAGTCCAGCCATTGTTGATCGATTCCGTTGGGATCATTTACCCCTACCAAGATTAGCTTTTTCTCAGCCTTTTGCCATTGTTTTTTAAAAGTTTTAAAGTCTACTTTGGGATGGGAAAGCTCGGGTGCAGTATTCTGCGTGATCTCTATGGGGGAGGTGGTCATTCCATACAAGGGTTCCTCCATGGGAACATTCAGGTGGACGGGGCCACTTTTTTGAATGGCATGGTTTAAGACCCCATTGATTTGTTTTTCATTTTCCTTTTGGATTTCCTGCTGTTTGTTTTCGATCTGCTTTAGAGTCGCTTTTGGAGGAATCAACCTTTGATTGGGGTTTTCCAGCAAGGTATCGGCAGCGTGTGTTACATCGGGACTCAGATAGGCAAAATCGACCAAATGCGGCTCGAAAACTCCTTTTTGTTGAATGGTTTGACCATCTCCAATATCAATGCGGTGGGGCATACGGTCAGCAGAAATGACGACCAATGGGATATTGCTGTAAAAAGCCTCAGCTACGGCCGGATAAAAATTGAGCAACGCAGAACCGGAGGTGCAAACCACAGCTGTTGGAGTATTGAGTTGCTGTGCCATGCCCATGGCAAAAAATGCCGCCGAACGTTCGTCTACAATACTGTAGGTCTTAAAAAAAGTATTTTCAACAAAACCGTTGGTCAAAGGGGCGTTTCTGGAGCCCGCACAGATCACAATCTGGTTGATGCCCTTCATTTGACAGAGTTGGACAACCGTTTGGGCTAGGGGAATCTCCGGATATTTAATTGAACTACTCCCTGAGTTTTTCGTTTTCATCGCTTTACAAAAATACAAAACGCAAAGGGATTGAACCGCTCAAAAACGTTAAAGGGCGGCCAATAAGGTTTTGGATTTGTTTTGTGTTTCCTCCCACTCTTTTTCAGGTTCGCTGTCTTTAGTAATTCCTGCACCCACATACAAGACCAAGCCTTGTGAAATGATTTGCGCACAGCGAAGATTCACAAACAAATCGATTTGATCCTCCCCCATCACAGGGCCAAAAAATCCGGTGTAGTAGGCTCGATCGAGGTTTTCGTGATCGGCCAGAAAACGCATTCCCTCATCTACAGGAATCCCACCTACTGCAGGGGTGGGATGTAATTTTTTGAGCAATAATGTTGTGTTGATGTTTTGTGCTTCTACCGACAATTCGTTACATAAATGTACCAAATTACCAGCCCTACGGGTAAAAGTTTCGGAGCATTTGATCACTGAAGATGGAAAAAGATCTTGCAAATCCCTTTCAAGGGTCTCTTTGACCCAGCCTTGTTCTGTTTTTTCTTTGTCCCCCCAATGGTATTTTTCCTCAGGATTATGGGGTAAAGTTCC
>JAAZUX010000061.1 GCA_018623955.1 Flavobacteriaceae bacterium
CAGTGTTTTTAAAGATCTAAATCAAATTCATTTTTTAGCACTTCGATTTCGGGATTTATTTTCTTTAAATAATCGTATTTTTCCTTAATGCTATAAACAAACTCTTCACTTTTAGGGGTTTCTACCTTGATTTCAAAAGTGATTTTATAGTTGTTCAAAGCCCTACTGAGGTGAGAGAGAAGGGGGGGGAGTTCCTTTGTCAATTCAACTTTACTGAGGGAACTGGAGGTTTTTAATAATATTTTATGATCTGCCAGCAGTTCGGGTTGACTCATTTCCAGCAGGGCAGCGATGTTGTTTTCTCCCAGATTATTTTTTTCGACTGTATAGGTCTTCCAAAGTGATGATAGGGTCTCTTGGGTGAATTTCTCCTCGGCGTCATTAACGGCAATTTTCTTGGAGGATGATCTTCTTTCGGCTTCTTTTTTTAACCCGATACTGGATAGAGATAAGCTGGAAACGCCACTCTTCATGGAAGGTTTTTCAATTTTGATTTTGGGAGGAGAAAAAGCTTGTTTTTTTTCTGTTGTGGAGGGTGCGGTTTGCACTCGATCTTCTTTTTGGGGCGTATATTCAATGGGAGGATCTGCAACCACCACCTTTTGTGGGACAGATGTTTTGGGAGTAGACCTTTTGAAATGGCTTACCGGGATGATAAATTGGTTTACTTTTCCCCGAAATGGAGAGAGGCCATTTGCATGAGACATAATTCAATCAACAATCTTTTGTTTTTCGTATTTCTATAATCCAGTTCACATTTACTGGCCAAATCTATGGCATTCAAGAGTATGGGTAGTGCTGCTTTGGCTGTTTGTTCCTTAAACTTTTCCTCAGTACTGGCACTGACCTCGAGTAAATGAAGGATTTTATTTTCTTTACTGACCATCAAATTTCTGAAATGGGTTCCCAGTCCTGTAATGAATTGTAATTCATCAAATCCCTTTTGGATCAATTCGTCAAAGGCCAATAAAAGGGTGGGGATGTCGTGGTTTAGAATCAGTTCTGTAATGGAAAAAAAGGTGTCATGATCCAGTACATTGAGATTTTCAGATACGGATTTTACCGTCAGGCTACGGTCGGTAAAACTCACCATGCGGTCATAAATGGACAAGGCATCTCTGAGTGCTCCATCTGCCTTTTGGGCGATCAGATCAAGGGCTTCCTCTTCAAATTCTATTTTTTGGTCTTCGGCTATTTTTTGTAAGTGTGCTTTGCAATCTTTTACGCTGATTCTCTTAAAATCATAGGTTTGACATCGGGAGAGTATGGTGGGGATGATCTTTTGTTTTTCTGTGGTGGCCAGAATAAAAATAACGTGTTTTGGGGGTTCTTCCAGGGTTTTGAGAAAGGCATTAAAGGCCCCTATAGACAACATGTGTACTTCGTCGATGATATAAATCTTGTGGGTACCCACTTGTGGAGGTATTCTCACTTGCTCATTCAAGCTCCTTATGTCATCGACAGAATTATTTGAGGCGGCATCCAACTCAAAAATATTAAAAGCAAAATCCTCATCAGGGTCATCTTTGCCTTGACTGTTGATCCTTTTGGCCAGAATACGCGCACAAGAGGTTTTGCCTACGCCCCTAGGGCCGCAAAAAAGAAGTGCCTGTGCCAGTTGATTTTTTTGTATGGCGTTTTCGAATGTCTGTGTAATGGCCTTTTGGCCCACGACTTCCTCAAAGGTTTGAGGGCGATATTTTAAGGCTGAGACAATGTAAGTTTCCATATCGTGTGGCGTATAAACAAAGATAAAAATTGAAAAATGTCCATACGGGGGTCAACAAATAATTTCACCTTAAATTATCAACAAAAGACTAACTTTGCAAATGGCAGGCTGTCTTATTGCTCTTGTTTACAAGAGAGGAAAGTCCGGACACCACAGAGCAGTATAGCGGGTAACGCCCGTCGTTCGCCTTGGCGAATAGGACCAGTGCAACAGAAAGCAAGTACAGTTCGGCTGTAGTGAAATCAGGTAAACTCTATGCGGTGCAACGCCAAGTAAGATTGCGTTTGAGGACGGCTCGTCCGATGCAATTGGGTAGGCGGCTAGAATGTAGTAGTGATACAACATCCAGATAAATAATAAGACTCGACAGAATCCGGCTTACAGGCCTGCCTTTTTTATTCCTCAAAAAAACTGAATACGTTGCTGCCGTATCTTCTGGATTGACTAAACCTGGGGTGTTGTTCAAACTTCTCTTGTTCGCTGTGTTCGATGATCAATAGCCCTTGCCGATCTATAAGTTGGTTGGCAAAAACTGTTTCAATGATCTCAATGTATTGTTGGGTTTCCGAATCATAGGGAGGGTCTGCAAAAATCAAATCGAATTGCGTTTTTACGGCAGACAAATACTTTAGGGTATCCATCTGAGTGACCTGAATTTGAAGTTTTAGGGATTCGGAGGTTTTACGGATAAAATCAACACACATTTTATTTTGATCCACAGCGATGATGTTTTTTACGCCTCTGGAACCAAACTCATAACTGATGCTTCCCGTACCGGAAAAAAGATCCAAAACAGAGGTGTTCTCCCAATCGTATTGGTGTTGAAGGATGTTGAATAAGGCTTCTTTTGACCGATCAGTGGTGGGGCGAACGGGAAGTTTTTTGGGAGCAATGAGTCTTCTGCCTTTATGAGCACCTGAAATGATCCGCATCAGTCAAAAAGATTGAGGAAGTAGGGGGCAGGGTGTTCCTTTTCGTCAAACATCATAAAGCCAGATTGATCGGCAAAAATTATTTTTTGATGATAATGCTCCAAAGCTTCATAACACTTTTTATAACGGGCATATTTACCGAAAAATACAACACTAAAGGCTTCGGGTGATAATGATAATTCCTCTGCAATAGCCAGTACAAAATAGAGAAAACCATCCGCATTTTTATAGGGGTAGGTGTTGAATAGCAAGAGTTCCTTGCCCCTAAAGACCAAAAGATCAAATTCGTCGTCTTGCATGTGAAGGTTCATTACCATTGTATCATCCTCATTGCTTACAGGGGTACTGAGGTCGTAAAGTATTTGGGAGTAGTGGGTAAAGCTGATGTCTTTAAAGTAATGTTGTAAGGTGGTTTCTGTTTGTTCCTCAAAGGGATAGAGGATTTTGACCTGATCGTCTTGAGTTTGTTTTTCAGCAATGCTCCAACCCTCCTCAAGAGAGACATTGTAATTAAGGTAATTTTTCTTTTGGGCTGGGTTGTAGAGTGATTTGGGTACAAAAGTGGCCCGATGATCAAAGTGAACCGCTTTGATTTTTTCACTTTCGAGAAAAGAATGCGATTTCAGTAATTCTTGAAAGGCATCTCCTTGCTCGATGCTGTGGTTTTCAAACTTAAAAAAAGGCCGGGCATTGGGGGTACAAAAAGAAAATCCATCCTTAAAAATTTGGATGGACAGTTCTTTATCTTGTATGGTGGTTTTATTGAACGGCATCGAATATAGTGGGCCAGTTTCCGTTGGTGCTTACTTCGGTAAGGGAGCCCAGTATGATCGAGGGACCATTGACTCCATCTACGGAAACGGTCTCGTTTTCAATTTTTATCAAATCTTTGTCCTGATCGTGGAGAATCACGTCCTTGGCGACTTTTACTTCAAAAACAGGGACTCTGTATCCATTCTTGTCTATGATGTCAGCATTGATATCGAATTTTGCTTCGACTCCTTCTATGGGAACATTGGCAAATTTCTTATAGGCGTTAGAATCTTTGAATAAGGAGTCTTTGACGGGAACAAATCCCAAGGTATCGACGACCACTACTTCGCGGAGCATGTCGATCCTGTAGGTACGGTCATATTCCATGTAGGAGGAATCTCTCTTTTCGATTAAGGTAAAAATACCATCATCAATAAATTTCACCAAGCTGTCAAAGTTATTACTGTAGATTCCGTTGACATCTTTGTGAGCGATTTGTGCTTTACGAATCAATTTCAATTTATTGATCACCACGGCATACCGCTCGTTCTTGGTCTTGTTGAAGTTGATCGGTCCATTGATTGAGTCATAGATCTTGTAACTGAAAAATATGGCAAATATCCAAAGTACAGCTTGAATCCCTAATTTCATGGCTTATTTATTTTACTACCAACAAATCTACAATTTTTTTTGAATCGTAAAAGTTTTACAAATGATTTATCTTGTGGGAAAATAACCCATATGTCAAACCCATCTTTCCATGCCATTCTATTAGAAAAGTTCAGGTTTGAACCAACGGCTTCTCAAGCGAAGGGTTTTGAAAAAATCGCTCATTTTCTATCCAATGCATCTGAAGATGCTCTTTTGTTGATCAAGGGATACGCCGGAACGGGAAAAACTACGCTGATTGGTCATTTGGTTCAGCAATTGGGTCGCATCCGAAAAAAATCTGTGCTGTTGGCTCCAACGGGTCGGGCTGCCAAAGTACTGTCGGCCTATGCAGGTAAAAAGGCGCTGACCATCCACAAGAAAATTTATTTTCCCAAAGCCGACAGTGGGGGAGGCGGGATTCAGTTTACTTTAAAAGAAAACAAACATACCCATACAGTCTTTATCGTTGATGAATCTTCCATGATAGGGGATGATCGACAACAAAGTAAACTTTTTGAAAATGGATCTTTACTTCATGACCTGGTGCACTATGTCACCAACGGTGAAAATTGTCAGTTGATTTTTGTGGGTGATACCGCCCAATTGCCTCCCGTCAATTTGGGATTAAGTCCTGCGCTTGATGAAGATGAATTGACCACTCAGTTCAATGCCAATGTTTACAGCATTACGCTCGAAGATGTGGTTCGACAAAAAGCCGAATCTGGGATTTTGTTCAACGCTACAAAACTGAGGGAGTTACTGGTTGAGGATCAGTTCGAAGGATTTAAATTTCAGCTGGCTGGTTTTAAAGACGTACAACGTATCATTGAAGGCAATGAGTTTTTGGAATTGCTCAACAATGCCCTGGAAGAGGATGGTATTGACCAAACCGTGTTGATTGTTCGTTCCAACAAAAGGGCCAACCTTTACAATAAAAGTATACGGGAACGTATCCTTTTTCTGGAATCCGATCTGGCGGTTGGTGACCAACTGATGGTGTTAAAAAACAATTATTTTTGGTTGGGTGCCGATTCTCAACCCGGTTTTATCGCCAATGGGGATGTAATCCGCATCAATCGGATCAACAAATATGTGGATCGCTATGATATGAAGTTTGCCGAGGTAAACGTGCAAATGGTGGATTATCCCGACGAGTCGGCTTTTGACACCGTTCTGCTTCTGGAAACACTCAACAGCGAAACCGCTAATCTGGGCTATGAACAGTCTCAATTGCTGTACCAAAAGGTGTCCATGGATCACGCCCACGAAAAGTCCAAATACAAGCGGTTTCTCAAGGTCAAAACCGATCCTTATTTTAACGCTTTACAGGTTAAATATTCCTATGCCATTACTTGTCATAAGTCACAGGGAGGGCAATGGAAAAATGTTTTTGTGGAACAACCCTACCTGCCCGAAGGACCCAATAATGACTATTTTAGATGGCTCTATACCGCAATGACCCGCACCAAAGAACGTTTGTTTTTGGTCGGGTTTGGAAAGGAGAGTTTTTGATTATTTTAATTATATAAA
>JAAZUX010000062.1 GCA_018623955.1 Flavobacteriaceae bacterium
ACTCCAAAATTTCTAAAGAACAAGAGAAGTTTAAAGAGACCATAACCGCCGTAAAGATTAGTGGAGATAAGCAAGCGCTTACATTTAACAGTGCCGAGGATGCTGAGTTTAACTTTTATCAAAATTCTGTAAACCTTGACAATGATTTGATTTCACCCATCGGCGATCTGGCATTTTCATTTTACCGATATCGACTCTTGGGTACATTTTACACCGATGAGGGCCAATTGATCAATCAAATTGAGGTCAAGAGGAAGACAGACACCTCACCGACTTTTGAGGGAATCATCTACATCGTAGAAGACGATTGGAGTTTCTATGGATTGGAATTGCAATTGGATCGCAAACAAAGCTCAATTCCGATCCTTGATGCATTCAACATCAAACAAAACTTTAACCATGACCCCAAATCCGATACATGGGTAAAAAGTGATCAAGTCATTGATTTCGACGCAGGAATTTTTGGGTTCAATTTTGTGGCCCGTTTTTCAGCCGTCTACAATGATTATAACTTCAATCCCGATTTTGATGACAAAACATTCGGCAAAATGATCTATGAAATCCTCGACGGGGCTAAGGAAAAAGACACTCTTTTTCAAAATAACAGACCCATTCCCCTGACGGAAGACGAATTCTCCAACTACATCAAAAAAGACAGCATTGCCAAAGCCCACAAAGCCCCCGCATACATGGACTCCTTGGACCGTGAGGTCAATCGTTTTCAATGGAGTGATTTACTGGGAAAAAGGATTCAAAACAGCAAAAAAGAGGTCTTTTATGGCTTTTCAATACCCTTTACCTCCTTACATTTCAATACCGTTCAAGGGTACAACGCAAAAATAAATCTCTATTACAATCGCAGTTGGGAAGAACAAATGAAGTCGCTGGGGATCAATTTATACAATATCTACGGCTTCTCCGATCGGAAAAACTATCCGGGCATTAGACTGGATTATTTGATGAACAAAGTACATTACTCAAGATTGTCCTTCAAGGCAGAGAGAGATTTGGTTCAATTTGACGGTCAACAGCCCATCAGCCTACTCATGAATGACATTTACAGTTTGTTCTTAAAAGAAAATTATGCCAAATGGTATGAAAACAATAAAATTGAAGTCAGTTTTTCAAGCTTTTTAAACCCTGAGTTTTTTGTTTCTCTTGCCGTTGCTCACCTCAAAAGAAACGCAAGGTCAAATACCACCGATGTTTCTTTCTTTAACAAAGACAACACCTATCAAACCAACACACCCACTCACCCCAATTACGATTTCCAAAACCATACCATCAAAAAATATGGTTTTGTACTTCAATACCGACCCCAAAACCAATATTATCAATACCCCAATCGAAGGTTTTACGCCCAAAAAGAAAATTATCCACAATTGAGCCTTGAGTTTACCCAAGCTTTTGGAAGTGATTTTTCGCCTTACGATCACATCAAACTGGACTTTACCTACGACCAAGAAATGTCATTGGGAATTGTGGGCAACAGCTTTTTGAGAATAAAAACTGGAACTTTTTTACAAAAAGAAAACCTTGCATTCATGGATCTAAACCATTTTCATGGGAATGAGATCCTTTTTGGAAAAGCCACCCCCTACCTCAATCAATTCAATCTGCTCCCCTATTACCAATTCAGTTCTTCGGACGATTATTTTTTGATGCACTGGGAACATCAATTCCAAAAGTGGGGTGTGGGCAATTGGCCACTGATCCGTCTGCTTAAAAGTGAGTTTGTGATGGGATTTCACGCCTTGACCATAAAGCATCAAAAACCTCATTATGAATTCAACATAGGCCTCAACAAGCTCGGGTTTGGAAAATTGAAACTGTTTAGGGTCGACTATTTTTGGGCCTTGGGTAAATTAAAACAGAATCAGGGCGTTAGGCTCAATATCAACCTTTAATTCCTGTCCTTTAACAGAGGTACAAACTTAAAACTCCCAAAGCTTTGGCGATCAAAAGCCTTTTCCCCTTTCCGGACATAGCGGGTCATGATCTGGTCTTTATCTCCTACTGGAATCACCAGCCGCCCGCCAATGGCCAATTGTTCCAACAAAGGCTTGGGCACTTGCGGGGCACCTGCGGTAACGATAATGGCCTCAAAAGGTGCCTGATCCGGCAGACCTTGATAACCGTCCCCGAAAATCATTTTTTTGGGATGTAAACTCAGTTTTTTAAACAACAATGCGGTTTTTTTGAACAATTCCTGTTGGCGTTCTATGGTATATACCTTGACCCCTTCAAAGGCCAACAAAACCGCCGTTTGATAGCCCGAGCCTGTTCCTATTTCCAAAACACGATCCCCTTTTTGGAGCTCCAGCAATTGGGTCTGAAAAGCAACAGTATAGGGTTGTGAAATCGTTTGATCGGCAGCTATGGGATAAGCCCTGTCCTGATAGGCATAGCCTTCCAAACCCGGATCCATAAACCAATGACGGGGAACACTGCCCATGGCAGCCAAAACCCCTTTGTCTTGAATCCCTTTTTTCTCTAACAACTTAATTAACTGCCTTCTTTGCCCTTGATGCTTGGTGGTATCGGTCATGAGGACAAATGTAATTACTTCCCAAAAAAAATCAGAAAAAGATGGTACTTTTGATTAAAAATAAATGCTATGATAAAAGCAGGCGTTTTGGGTGCAGGACATTTGGGTAAAATTCACTTGCGTTTACTCCAAGCCTCTAAGCGATATGAATTGATAGGGTTTTATGATCCGGATCAAAAAAATGCGAAAGCTTTGGCCCATGAAAAAGGCTACACCGCTTTCGAGAGTGAAGCCGAATTGATCCAAGCCTGTGATATGGTCGACATTGTCACCCCTACCCTTTACCATCATCAAAATGCCTTAAACGCCATCAATCAAGGAAAACATATCTTTATCGAAAAGCCCATTGCCAACAGTGTTAGCGAGGCAAGTGAAATCACCCAAATGGCAGCAAAAAAAGGAGTTTTGGGTCAGGTAGGCCATGTAGAACGTTTTAATCCCGCTTTTAAAGCTGTTAAATCCTCAGTGACCCACCCCAAGTTTATCGAATCCCATCGCCTGGCAGAATTCAACCCCAGAGGAACCGATGTGCCGGTAGTCTTGGATTTGATGATACACGATATCGATGTGTTGTTGAGTGTTGTCCATGCCAAAGTAAAATCCGTTTCAGCATCTGGAGTTGCAGTGATCAGTACCACACCCGACATTACAAATGCCCGGATCGAATTTGAAAACGGTTGTGTGGCCAACCTTACCGCCAGTAGGATCTCCCTTAAAAAGATGCGAAAAACCCGCTTTTTTCAAAAAGACGCCTACATCGCAGTAGATTTTCTGGAGAAAAAAGTCGAGGTGGTTAAAATGAAAGTAGCCCCCGAAAATCCTGAGGACTTTGCCCTTATTCTGGAAAATGCTCAGGGAGAAAAAAAACAAATCTATTTCGAAAATCCACCAATTGACGACTCCAACGCCATACTGGAAGAGTTAGAAGATTTTGCCGATGCTATTGAAAATAATGATCCGGTTATTGTTCCGCTGGAAAACGGAACCCGTGCTTTGGAGCTCGCGCATCAGATCATGGAATGCTGTAAGGTTTAAATGTTTCAAATCAGTCTCCATTTTAAATTAATATTTCTTCAATTGCAGCAAGCGAACCTTATACTGTTAGCATGAATATAGCAGAAAATATTACCACACTGCTCAAGGAGTTACCTGCCACCGTCCAACTGGTGGCTGTATCTAAAACCAAGTCCAACGAGGAGATCTTACAAGCATACGATGCCGGACAAAGGATATTTGGGGAAAACAAGATCCAAGACATGACCCGCAAGTACGATGAGCTCCCCAAAGACATCCAATGGCACATGATCGGACATGTACAATCCAACAAAGTCAAGTATATGGCTTCCTATGTCAACTTGATCCACGGTGTCGACAGCTTCAAATTATTAAAGGAAATCAACAAACAGGCCCAAAAAAACAACCGAATTATCGATTGTTTACTTCAAATCCACATCGCTGAGGAAGACAGTAAGTTTGGACTGTCGGTCGAAGAATGTCATCAAGCGATTCAAAGGTCCAAAGAACTCCCCCACATCCAAATTAAAGGACTGATGGGAATGGCCACTTTCACTGAGGATCAAAAGCAGATTGAACGAGAATTCGCAGGACTCAAATCGCTTTACGATCAACTGACAGAACAAAACATTCCGCTTGAAATACTATCGATGGGCATGAGCGGTGATTATCCCCTGGCCATCGCACAAGGCAGTAATATGATCCGTGTAGGCAGTAAAATTTTTGGACCCAGAAACTACTGATCATGTACGCCATATTGGACATTGAAACTACCGGAGGGAAATACAACGAAGAAGGCATTACCGAAATTGCCATTTACCAACACGACGGACTCCAGGTAACCGACCAATTCATCAGTTTGGTCAACCCCGAAAGGGCCATTCAGCCCTTTGTCGAAAAGCTTACCGGCATCAACGGCCAAATGCTGCGCAATGCCCCTCGGTTTTTTGAGATCGCCAAACGCATCATCGAAATCACTGAAAACTGTCTTATTGTGGCCCACAATACCGATTTTGATTACCGTATCCTCAGAACCGAATTCAAACGTTTGGGTTATAATTTTGAAAGAAACTCCCTCTGTACCGTTAGCCTTTCCCAGCAACTGCTTCCCGATATGGAGTCTTATAAATTGGGTAAGCTTGTTCGCTCCTTGGGCATTCCCATCAGTGACCGACACCGTGCTCAGGGGGATGCAATGGCCACTGTAAAGCTTTTTGAACTGTTACTCGAAAAAGACAGCAACAAACAAATCCTAAAATCCCAGATCAAAGCCCTCCACACCCATCAAGTCCCCTCCAAATACCTATCCATCATCGAGGAATTGCCCACTGCTACCGGGGTTTACTACCTGCACAATGCTGTTGGGGATGTACTGTATATCGGCAAAAGCAAAAACATTCAAAAACGGGTAAGAACCCACCTGACCGGAACAGATCGAAAATCCAAAAAAATCCAAAAGAAACTGCACAAAGTCAATTTTGAAACCACCGGCAGTGAACTCATCGCCCTGCTCAAAGAACAGCACGAAATCAAAAAAAACCAACCCCAGATCAACAAAAACGGACGCTACCGCCTCTACCCTATGGGTATTAGGATTGACGAAGAAACCCGCTACCACCAACTGGTTTTGGAGCAAGTGCGCAACAGCAGGGACTACCTGGTGGTATTTAAAAATGGGCGGGTCGCCAAACACATCATGACCCAGTGGATTGAAGCTCACCAATTGTGTCACAATCATTCCTCACTACAGGATTCGGATGGGGCTTGTTTTGCTTATAAAAACAATCAATGCAAAGGCGCTTGTTTGGAAGAAGAAGACCCTCAAAGCTACAATCAAAGACTACACCAAATACAAAACAAAAACAACTATCCTCACGATGATTTTTTGATGATCGAAACCGGAAGGAAAGATGGAGAGTATAGTTTTATATACATTGAAAATCAGTCTTTTAAGGGTTACGGTTATTATGATCTTAATCACCAAATTAACAGCAAGGAAAAAATCCTCAATCGCAT
>JAAZUX010000063.1 GCA_018623955.1 Flavobacteriaceae bacterium
GAACACCTGAGGCATCTTTAATACTAATAAAACCTTGATAGGGAGCACCATGTTTTCCTTCACCTTTCACAAAATGACTTAAATCATTGATTTCAACATTGGATCGAGTGATTAATAAATTTCTGCTGTAGTAGGGATGGTTTTCTTCCTCCTCTTGATTGGCTATCGTTAAAAATTTTCCTCCATTAATTTTCAATTTTTCTTTGTCAACCAAAAGACAATTCATTTCTGAAATATTATCAAAATCCCATAAAATAGGATTGTTTTCGTCAATATTACCGTTTTTATCTACTAAAAAAATATCAGTTTGTTCTTTGCCATTATTTTGATTTAACCCATACCTAATATACCTTCTTACCATAGTATCTTTTACAGTTACAAGAGAAGGTTTATCCATTTTGAGATTTATTTTTTTTTGTCCCTTTTTTATGGACTTTATATGATCAATTTTAATCGCGGGGTTAATTGATCTCACCTCAAAAATTGAAGATGTATGATCCTCTACATTAGTATCATCAATAATAAAAGTTGCGTTTCCAAAATCGGTATTGGTACTAATTATGGCAGAGCCTTTCTTTCCACTGATAATGTATAGTGCATCATCATCAGCCTTTACATCAAATCCATAGTAATTAGCAACTGCATGGGTAGCTCTAATAAAAATTATATCATCCGATATACCATCACCGATGGCTCCAATATCACTGTAATAGATACTACCTCGCTTCTTAAATCGATTTAGATCTTTAAGATTTAAATTAATTTTTAATGTATCCTGATCATTCCCAAGTACCTTTGTTGAATTTTCGTTAACAGATAGGTAGTATTGACCTGACTGAATTTTTTTATTTTCAACTTGACTTGGTGAAGAACAACTTATGATCAAAAAGTTGACAAACAATATGAGGGAAAAGAAAATAGCTCTTTGCATATTTGCAATATAAATCAACTTAATAATGTATACAATAGATAAAGTTAACTTTCCGCACAATTGCATACAAAAGCATTTCCTTACAATAACCTAATTGATAGGGGATTAAGCCCTGTTTTTGGATTGCGGTTTTAGGGGGGTGTTGTTAGGGGGATTGAGAGAATGGGGGGTATATTAGTCTCTACTTCTTAGTATACCACCGCGATGAGGGTACGATAATTTTAGCTGATTAGGAAAAAGATGGTATGCCGCTGTCCTGAGCCACATGCGAAGGGATCAGCGGCATATATAACTTTCCCTAAAAAATCAAAAAACATTATATTGCATTAGCTATTGAGGATTTATAATTGGTCCTAATGGTTATTATTCTTTGACAGGAGTTGTGTGCAAATAGTGTGCAAGTGGTCAAATAAAAAAGGGACTACAGATTTGTAATCCCTTATTGATACTGTGACCTCGGCAGGATTCAAACCTGCAACCTCTTGAGCCGTAATCAAGTGCACTATTCAGTTATGCTACGAGGCCTTAAAGTTTCAATTCAATAAGTTGGAGCAATGCTTTAAAAGGTTTAGATTCCGTTAAAAACCCAAAGCCTGAATGACTTATTAAATCTACTGTGCAAATATACTTTTTTTAAGCTTTATTTTTATCAATATCTTTTAGGAGATTTATCACATTATCTACCCCTTTTATGGACAACATAATGGTTACCCAAATAGTTTGTAATTTAACATAAAATCAACCGCCATGTTTTATCAACTGAACAAAAGACCTTTTATTCCAATTTTATTATTACTAATCTTAGGATGTGCGGAATCCAATAAAAGTACTCCTTACCAAATCCTTTGGTACGAAGAGCCGGCAGAAGTCTGGGAGGAGGCCCTTCCGTTGGGAAACGGCAGATTGGGTGCGATGGTTTTTGGCCACCCTTCCAATGAACGGATCCAGCTAAATGATGATTCACTTTGGCCTGACGACCTACAGTGGGAACATCCTCCAGGTGGGCCTGAGGAATTAAAATCCATTCGTGAAATTCTTTTACAAGGAGATGCCAAATCGGCAGATTCTTTGATGGTTCACTATTTTTCCAACAAGTCCATCACCCGTTCGCACCAAACTTTGGGGGACTTGTATCTAGACTGGAAGCATCGTGATGTTTCAGATTACAAACGTTCGTTGGATTTAAGCACTGCTATTTCGCACACCAACTATAAAGTAGAGGGTAATGAAGTTGAACAAAAGGTTTTTGTTTCCCATCCCCATCAAGTCATGGTGATCAGCCTTAGTTCTAATCATCCGGAGGGATTGAATGGAAATATCCGCTTGGACCGTCCCTTGGACGAGGGAGAAAAAACGGTAACTGTTAAAAGCTTTGATCAACAGATCATCATGCAAGGGGAGGTCACTCAACGTGCCGGGAAATTCAAATCTGAACATCATCCCATATTGTCGGGCGTTAAATTTGAAACCCGACTTTCCGCACAGCATGAAGGAGGAAGAATTACTGCCATTGATGATGGATTGGAAGTGTCGGGGGTTAAAAAACTCACCCTTTTTATAGCCAGTAATTCGGATTATTACACTCCTCTGTATGCAGAAAAAAATGATAAAGAGCTGAAAAAAGTACAGGCAATCACTTTGGAGGAGATTGAAAACTCTCACATCAAAGACCATCAATCTTATTTTAACAGAACTCAACTTGAACTTAACAGTGACAAGACGTTGACATTGCTTCCCACTGACCAAAGATTGGAGCGGGTAAAAGCAGATTCATTGGATCCGGGACTGAGTCAGCTTTTGTTTGACTATGGTCGGTACTTGCTTATCGGATCTTCACGACCCGGTACCCAACCCGCCAATCTTCAAGGCTTGTGGAACAAACACATCAATGCCCCTTGGAATGCCGATTATCATCTGAATATTAACTTACAGATGAACTATTGGTTGGCTAATTTGACAGGGCTTCACGAATTGAATGAACCTTTGTTTGATTATACGGATCGATTGGTGGAGAGTGGTAAGATCACAGCCCAAAAGAATTTTGGAATGCGGGGCAGCGTCTTTCCGCATGCCACAGACCTATGGGTGCCTTCGTGGCTCAGAGCAGCAACGGCCTATTGGGGCGTTTCGTTCGGAGCAGGGGGATGGATGATGCAGCATTATTGGTATCACTATCTATTTACTCAAGACGAAAAATTTCTGAGGGAAAGAGCCTACCCCGCCATGGAACAGGTAGCGCTCTTTTATTCGGATTGGTTGGTGGAAGACCCCAGAGATCAAACGTTAATCTCTGTTCCTTCTTCTTCCCCGGAGAATAGGTACATCAACGGAAAAGGCGAAAAGGTTGCCCTATGCAGGGGGAGTGCCATGGATCAACAGGTGATCTATGAGATATTTACCAATTTGCTCGAAGCCGCTAAAATTCTAAACATCAAAAGTGAATTGACTGCAAAAATCAGTGACCAACTCCAAAAACTGCGACCCGGCTTTGTTTTGGGAAAAGAGGGAAGAATCCTGGAATGGGATAGGGAATATGAAGAGCCCGAACCCGGTCACCGGCATATGTCTCATCTTTATGGCTTTCATCCCGGAGATCAAATCTCCATAGACGAACAGCCCGAAATCTTTCAGGCCGTAAGAAAAACCTTGGATTACCGCTTGGATCACGGTGGTGCAGGAACCGGATGGAGCAGGGCCTGGCTCATCAACTGCTCTGCACGATTGATGGATGGAGAAATGGCCCTTAAACACATTCAATTGCTGTTTCAAAAATCGATGTTTAAAAACCTTTTTGATGCGCACCCTCCTTTTCAGATCGATGGAAACTTTGGATATACCTCGGGGGTGGTGGAAATGCTCTTACAATCACATGAAGATCGTGGTATCCGGCTTTTACCGGCTTTACCCAAAGCTTGGGAGAGTGGATATATTAAAGGGCTTACTGCCAGAGGAAATATTACGGTAGATATGGAATGGAGTGAAGGCATGCTGAGGCAACTTACCGTTAATTCCTTAAAAGATCAATCTGCTACTTTTATTTATCGGGATCATGATTACGAGTTTGATCTTAAAAAGGAGAAACCTTTTGTTTTTCAATTCGAGTGACTCGATAGTAATTTTTAAAAAATATTTTAAGCTATTAATACCATCTAATAGTGTTTAATTCCTATTACACTATCTTTGCTCAAATTTAATTTATGGCTTTTCTAGCAGTTGCGGTTGGTATATTTCTATTGATTAAAGGAGGAGACTGGCTGATGCGTGCTGCCGTAGCCCTTTCGCTTCGTTTTTCCATCCCCAAGATCGTTATCGGAATGACGGTGGTATCTTTTGCCACTTCGGCCCCTGAATTGATCGTTAGTATTCAGTCTGCTTTGACCGGGCATCCTGATCTGGCAATTGGAAATGTGGTGGGTTCAAATATCGCTAACCTGGGGTTTGTATTGGCCATCACCATCATCATTTCTCCCATCTATGTCACTCCGAGCTTTTACAAAACAGATTGGCCGATGATGATTTTAGCATCGGTACTTTTTTACTTATTTATAGTTTTTGATCATCAGTTGGTGGCCTATGAAGGTGCCATAATGTTTGTTTTGCTGTTGGGCTTTATGGTTTATTTGATCAGGTTTCAAAAGCAAGCTGTTTTGGATGAGGCCCCGGAAGATGATGAGGCTCTGGAGTTATCAAAGACGATGACTTACCTGGTTTTGGGTGGTTTTTCCCTTTGGTTGGGATCAGAGACTTTGATCAAGGGAGCAGTGAGTTTGGCTCAAAACCTGGGGGTGAGTGAACGAATCATCAGTGTATCGATTGTTTCAGTTGGTACCAGTATACCTGAGCTTTCTGCCTCTATTATTGCGATCATCAACAAAGAAAAGGCCATTTCCTTAGGGAATCTTGTAGGTTCCAATATTTTTAACCTCCTTGCTGTTATGGGCATTACTGCGATGATTCATCCAGTGGCGGTCGAAGACACCGGATTGTTAAGTAATGATATTTGGTGGATGTTTGGAATTTCATTCATATTACTTCCTTTGGTGTTTTTCCCCAAAGGGTATAAGTTGGGATGGATTGACGGTCTGATATTGTTTACCCTTTACGTTATTTTTATTTTACCCTTGTTTATCTAAAATAAAAATCCCGCTATAAAAGCGGGATTTTGTACGTCAAATGATTCAGCGATATAAATAAATATAGTAGTATTAAACATTAGCTGATTTGACTGTTTTGATTATTCTACTAGCGATCTTGTATGGATCTCCATTAGATGCAGGTCTTCTGTCTTCCAGCCATCCTTTCCATCCTTTTTCGACAGTCATAATCGGTATTCTGATAGAAGCACCACGGTCTGATACTCCAAAACTAAATTCATCGATGGATTGCGTTTCGTGATCTCCAGTAAGACGTTGGTCATTGTAAGCACCGTAAACGTCGATATGTTCTTTAACGACAGGTCGGAAAGCCTCACATATTTTTTCGTAAATTTCTTTGGAACCACAAGTTCTCAATGTTTCATTGGAGAAGTTGGCGTGCATCCCTGAACCGTTCCAGTCAGTAGCTCCAAGGGGTTTGGGGTGCCAGTTGATGGCCAATCCGTATTTTTCACCCAATCGTTCCAACAGGTATCTGGAAATC
>JAAZUX010000064.1 GCA_018623955.1 Flavobacteriaceae bacterium
ATATCCCACCATCTACATAGAGGATTTGTCCATTGACAAAATCACTGGCCTTGGCACTGAGGAATACCGCTGCTCCTTGCAACTCATCAGGGTCTCCCCACACTCCGGCAGGAGTTCTGTTGACGATAAATTCATTGAATGGGTGACCGTCTACCCGTATGGGTTTTGTCTGTTCGGTCGCAAAATAACCCGGGCCAATACCGTTGACCTGAATGTTATGGGGCGCCCATTCGACACACATGTTTTGGGTCAGCATTTTCAATCCTCCCTTGGCAGCAGCATAGGCCCCAACGGTATTTCTGCCCAGTTCGCTCATCATGGAGCAAATGTTGATGATCTTACCTGCTTTGCGTTGGATCATTCCTTTGACCACCGCTTTGGAAACGATAAAAGGACTGACCAAATCAACTTTGATGACCTGCTCAAAATCGGCCACCTCCATGTCCACCAGTGGCGTGCGTTTGATGATCCCGGCATTATTAACCAAAATATCAATGGGGCCCACTTCATTCTCAATTCTTGCGATTGCCTTTTGGACTTCCTCTTCATTGGTTACATCAAAACGATAGCCAAAAGCTTGAATTCCTTCGGCCTTGAAAGCGGCTACGGCCTTGTCAATTTTTTCTTGAGAGCTGTTGCCATTAATGACTACAGTGGCTCCGGCCTGACCAATACCTTTGGCCATAGCCATTCCCAGCCCGTGCGTAGCACCAGTAACCAAAGCGACCTTTCCGGTCAAATCAAATAGAGAAGTGCTCATACTTTTATCTTAAATTGGGGATAGGACAACCGTCCATGTCACCGTAGTCTAAATTTTCTCCGGCCATTCCCCATATAAAGGTATAATTGGAAGTTCCCGATCCGGCATGAATCGACCAAGGGGGTGAAATGACAGCTTGTTCGTTGGTCATCCACAGGTGCCGGGTTTCATCGGTGGCGCCCATAAAATGGCAGACCGCCTGATCTTGCGGCACTTCGAAGTAGAAATAAACTTCCATTCGACGATCGTGGACATGGGCGGGCATGGTATTCCAAACCGACCCAGAAGCCAACTCAGTCATCCCCATTTGCAATTGACAACTCTTGACTATGCTGTTGACAATGAGTTTTCTGATGGTTCTGGCATTGGAAGTTTCCGCTGATCCCAGTTCGACGATTTCGGCTTGGTCTCTCCCTACTTTCTGAGTGGGATAGGCATGATGTGCCGGAGCAGAATTGAGGTAAAATTTAGCCGGTGTATTGGAATCCTCACTGGAAAAATGTACTTCTTTGATTCCCCTACCCAGGTAGAGCGCCTCTTTGTAATCCAACGGATAAGTTTCCCCATCGGCCGATACCGTTCCTTTGCCTCCCACATTGATGATGCCCATTTCTCTGCGCTCGAGAAAGAAATCTGATTTAAGGGGTTCCAAGGTGTCCAAAAAGACACTTCCCGAAGTGGGAATAACACCTCCGGCCATATAGCGATCGTAGTGGGTATAGACCCAGTTCACCGTATCGGTTCCAAATACTTGTTCGATTAAAAATTCATCTCGTAAGGCCTGAGTACCCATTTGGTTGGTTTCTCTCTGCCACACAGCATAGCGCACTTGGTAATTGTTATTCATTTTACTGTCTTATTTTTTTTATCAATTTAAGGGTTTCTGCGACTTTTGCTTTGAGTCCTTCATAGTCTCCACTGGCCAAAACCTCTTTGGAGATTAATTTAGAACCCATTCCCACACAAGTAACTCCTGCATCAAACCATCCCCTGAGATTATCTTCTTCCGTACTGACTCCACCGGTGGGCATGATGCTTGTCCAGGGTTGTGGACCTTTAATGGCTTTGACAAAACCGGGGCCGTAGGTACTCCCGGGAAAGAGTTTTACGATTTCACCCCCCAACTCTTCGGCTTTTGCAATCTCGGTAAGGGAACCACATCCGGCAGACCACAGTACTTTTCTGCGATTACACACCACAGCAATGTCCTCTCTCAGCACAGGGGTCACAATAAAATTAGCTCCCAATTGCATATAAAGCGAGGCAGCGGCTGCATCGGTCACAGAGCCTACCCCCATGATCATATCGGGCAATTCAGACAATACATATCGATTGAGCTCATCGAATATTTGATGGGCAAAGTCGCCTCTGCTAGTAAATTCTAACAATCTTGCGCCCCCTTCGTAACAGGCTTTTAATGTTTTTTTTGCGATCTCAATGTCGCTGTGATAAAAAAGGGGAACCATTCCGGTCTCTGCCATTTTTGCTGCGACTTCTATACGGGTAAATTTTGCCATAATTATCTTGCTACACGGCCACTGGCGTCACCGCTCATTAATTTTTCTACTTCAGCTACGGTGACCAAATTGGCATCGCCCTTGATGGTGTGTTTTAAACAGGAGGCGGCCACTGCAAAGTTCAATGCATTCTGATCGTCCTCAGGGTATTGTAACAAGCCATAAATCAATCCTCCCATAAAGGAGTCACCCCCTCCTACTCTGTCCACAATGTGGGTGATTTGGTATTCGGGACTGGTGTAGATGTTTTGTCCATCGTAAAGTATTCCCGCCCAAGTATTGTGAGAAGCGGAAATGGAACCTCTAAGGGTGGTGATCACTTTTTTGGCTTTGGGAAATTTTTTCATCATTTGCTCACATACCGACTGAAAAGCCTCGGCTTTGACCTGATCCCCTTGGGTGGTGATGTCCAATCCTTCGGGTTTGATCCCAAAGTGTTTTTCGGCATCCTCCTCATTACCAAGAATGATATCACAATAGGAGGTCAACTCGGTCATGATGGGTTCTGAGGGTTGGCCGTACTTCCAAAGTTTGGCGCGATAATTCAAATCTGTAGAAACGGTAATTCCCTTTTCACTGGCGATTTTTACGGCTTCCAAACAAGCATCGGCAGCTCCTTGAGAAATGGCTGGGGTGATTCCCGTCCAGTGGAACCAACTGACTCCCTCGAATACAGCCTCCCAATCAATCATTCCGGCAGTGATCTCTGCCATGGCAGAGTGGGCACGGTCATAAACGACCTTACTGCCTCTGCTCACCGCTCCAGTTTCCAAAAAGTAAATCCCCAGACGGTCGCCCCCATGGGCAATGTGCTGGGTGCTTACCCCTCTTTTTCGCATTTCCATCATGGCACAAGCGCCCAAATCGTTTTGAGGCAAACGGGTTACAAATTCAACAGGAACACCATAATTGGCAAGGGATACAGCAACATTGGATTCACCCCCTCCGTAGACCACATCAAAACTGTTGGCCTGGGAGAATCTCAAATTGCCGGGAGGTGAGAGTCTTAACATGATCTCACCGAAGGTCACTACTTTTTTCATGAATTTATTTAATATTAATTTGAATGGGATTTTCAATTTTTATTGCCAAGTCATCCAAGTGCTTTTCCCAAGCTTGGTGATCCGCAAATTGTTTGCTTTCAGACCAGTAAAATCCTACATAATAGACCAATGACTGGTCTAAAACTTTTAAATCTAAAAATACATGATTTTGATCTTTTATTTGGGGGTTGTATTGGTGTTGACTTTTAAAATACTTTTGGGGGGTCAAAATCACATTACTCAGTGTGGTTTCAAAATGATCTTGTTTAAAGATAAGGAGATTGTTCTTGTCTAAAATGGTGCCATTATTTTCCTGCAATGAAATTCCGGCAGCAATATGATCCGTTCCCTGAATGGAAACCTCAATTTTCATCAGGTTGTTTCCGTAATCTAAACTGATGGTTTTTTGTTCTTTGATCATTCCCTGAGGGCCTTGCCAATCGGCGTAATCCAATTGAAAAAGCGTTCGCAAAGGTCCTGTGGCTAAGGTTTTGTGAGCGGTAAAATTTTTGGATACAAAATACTGATCATCTGCTCCTTTAATGGCCAAGCCTCCCGCACCCCTGCTGATGCCCACATGGTAGTTGTCCAGTCCTTCCCCGTGTTCTTCGTGATAGCTGATGCCCTGCTCTTCACTGGCTTTATACCATTTATTGATGACGGGATAACTAACTTTTTTTAACCAACAATCAATACCACTGGAGATGAGTCCCCCCTCTTTTCCTTCCTCCACCAAAGCTTGGGCCGCAGGACCGTAGGTTCTGAAGGCTACCCTGTCATTTTCCCAAGTGTAATCGTCAATTCGGGTGGGTACAATTCTGGAATAGCAATACTCCACAACTTCCGACCTATCCAGCTGTTCTTTCAAATAATAGGTCTTTTCTGATGATGGAGCCATATGGGCTTGAAAAATGAGTTGATCCATTTTTCCGTCTTGGTCGACATCGATCAATTGAGTGATCAGAAAAGTATTTTCTGAAGGATCATAGACCCCAATATTTTCAATATTAGCGGACAAATGTCCGGGCAAGTCTGCTATCGAAATCTCAACGGTTTCGTTTTGACGCTCAACACTGAGGTTGTTGGTCAAATGAATACTGAACGGAGCCTGAGTGCATGAAGCTAAAAGACAGGTCAGACCCAACAGTTGAATGGTTTTGTTAGATATCATAATGTTCCGTTTTATTTAATTATTTACACTCCAAAGAATTCAGGAAGCCATAAACTTAATTGGGGTATATAGGTTACCAAAAATAAGGATAAAATCATAACCAGAAACAGGGGGATTAAGGGTTTAATGACTTTTGTAATCGTTGTTTTTGCAATCCCAACTCCAACGAATAAAACAGAGCCCACCGGTGGGGTACAAAGTCCTATACAGAGATTGAGCATGAGAACGATACCAAAATGCGTTGGGTCCATTCCCAAAGCAGTAACAATGGGTAGGAAAATAGGCGTGAAAATCAAAACTGCCGGAGTAGCGTCCATAAAAACTCCCACCATCAGAAGAATGAGGTTGATCATCAATAGGATGACAATCTTGTTGTCGCTGATGGACAACAAGGTATCACTGATATCTTGTGGAATATTCTCATAGGACAACACCCAGGACATACACATGGAAGCTCCAATGAGCAGCATCACAATGGCTGTGGTTTGTGAAGATTCTAAAATTACCTTGGGGAGGTCTTTAAAAGACAATTCTTTGTAATAAAAGGAGAGCAATACAGTATAAAGCACTGCTACGGCAGAAGCCTCCGTGGCGGTAAAGACTCCTCCAATGATCCCTCCAATAACGATAACCAAAAGCAATAAACTCGGCAGTGCATCAATGAATTTTACAAACACCTCTTTGAGTGAAGAACGTTTTCCAACCGGATATTTGTTTTTTTTGGCCCATACCATGGCAACTATCATCATCAATAGTCCCGTGAGAATTCCGGGAATGTATCCGGCCAAAAACAAAGCCGCAATGGATACTCCTCCACTGGCAAGGGAATACACAATCAGTGTGTTACTGGGAGGAATGACCAATCCGGTAGTGGATGAGGTAATGTTTACGGCAGCACCAAATTCCTTGGAATAGCCTTCTTTTTCCATTTCCGGTCCCAAAATGGTTCCCATGGCAGAGGCGGAGGCCATAGCAGATCCGGCTATGGCACCCATCAACATGGCGGATACAATATTGATC
>JAAZUX010000065.1 GCA_018623955.1 Flavobacteriaceae bacterium
GTTACTTGGGCATTTGTTGATACCAAGAAAAATAATAACCCATAATTGAGAATGTGAAAAAATCTAATAAAATTCATTTATCCGCTAGTATTGTATCAATAACTGTTTTACTAAAGAGTTATTAAATTTTAACAAATATAGACCATTTGATAAGTTTTGCTGTAATGAAAAATTTGACCTGCCATCTGTGAATAATCGATTAATCAGTTTTCCGTTGATACTGAAGATTTCAATTGTATCAATGGGGATATCAGATTTAACAACTATTTTTCCTGTTGATGGGTTGGGATAAAGCGTCAAATCACCAAGAGAAATCTCAGGATTAGAAAGCGGCCCTTCAAATTCAAATTCTATCCAATTTAAATTAAACTCGTTTCCGAGTACATTCATTGTCAGCGTGTAAGATCCTTGAATCAGTTCAAAGTCTTTTTCAATGGTTTGCCAAATTTGCCAGCCACCTGTGTTGGGAACTTGAAAGTTGTTCAGAATCAAGTCGTCTGAGCTGTCATCAGAAAGTACAAGATTGAATACTCCTCCATTATAGCTGCTCGAAACTCTGGCTTTAATCTTATAATATCCAGACTCATCAACATGAACAAAGTACTTTGCATAATCCCCTTGATTCATATATGACAAGTTTTGACCACCACCTACATCATAACAATTTTCTATACCAAGACCACTTTCTTGCCAATAATCTTCGGCTTCCAAAGAGCCTGGAATTTGAATTCCACCATTTTCATCATAAATAAATTCAAACCAGTTGACATTAAACCCACCCTGTAAAACATTAAAGTTCAATGTGTAATTCCCTTCTTTAATCAGAACAGTCACCTCTTCAGTGTTCTGCCAGCTTTGCCAACCGTTTGTTTCAGGAGTCGTAAATGTATGCAATATTTCATCTGATTTATTTTCACTCGACAGAGACAAACTGAATTGACTTTCGTCATAACCCGAAACCCTTGCTTTAATACTGTAATACCCTGTCGTGGGGACATAAACCAAGTAGTTTGTGTAATCACCAGGGTTTAAGAAACTAATGTTTTTTCCTCCCCCTAAGTCGTTACAATTTTCAGTATTTGTCCCATAATGACTAAAAAAATCTTCTGCTTCAACTCTGCCAGAAAGAGTTATCGGCTGCATATCAGGGGACTCATAAGAGAAGTCGTACCAATTGATGTTCACAGAGGAGTTAATTGATGTCATTTTGAGATCATAATTCCCTTGTGGAATCACTACTTCTTGCTCTACCGTCTGCCAATTGTTCCAGCCGCCTGTATTATTTGGCTGAACTTGGGAAATTGGATAGGTTTTACCATCGGTACTTATCAGTTCAAGATCGTAGTGCGCACCACTGTATGCAGTGGCAACTCGGTTTTTAACCGTATACGTTCCTTGTTGTTCCACACGAACCTCATAAGTTGCGTAGTCCCCTGCGTTTAAATAACCAAGCTCACTCCCTCCGCCAACGTCAGAGGTAGATGATACCGCCAAGCCCGATTGATCTGTGAAATCCTCAGCTTGAATGAGTCCTGGAATGGGTTTTCGGTTTGCATCGTTTGTAAGCACAAAGTTAAGCCAGTTGAGGTTGAACTCACTATCCAAAGGCTTGAAAACGAGTGTATACTTACCAGATTCTAAATTCCATTCTTTTGAAATGGTCTGCCAGTTTTGCCAATCGCCTGTGCTGCTAAATGAAAAGGAAGTATAACGTTCCACTGTTTCATCATTTCGAAGTTCCAAGCTAAATGAAGCATTGTCTCTTATTGTTGCTACCCTACACTCAATCATGTAATTTCCGCTTTCACGAATATCCACTTCATATTTGGCGAAGTCTCCGGGGTGAAGCTCTTTGATGTTAGCTCCAAGTCCAATATCAGTAGTATCTTCGATACCTATCCCATTTTGGTCATCATAAAGCTCTGCCTCAATTTTTCCAGGGATAAGGCTGATGATTTCTAATAAATTATCAATTTCAAAATTTGAAAAGCCTAGCACATTATCATTCGAAGATGAAATTAAACTCCCAGCACTTGCACTCACTGAAATTTGGTCGTAAAATGACAGGTAATTACTCAAAGTCAACACCACAACCCTATCACTACTACCTATCTGCGCATCCATAACTTCAATTGCCTCGTCATTTACCAAAAGTGTGAATGCGTTCTTGTCTATAGAGGACAACAAAATAGGTTTGTTAAATGTAAGTCGGACTTGCTGATCGTTCGAATCACTTATCCCGCCAATAATTTTAAATGTTGGGGATTGGTCTGTTGATGGACTAAAAGAAAAAGATTCGAGATTAAACTCCTTCTCCCCTAAAACACGTATTTTTAATTGATGTTCTCCTGCATGGAGAAAAGACGTCTTGCTAGATTGAGTTGTAAAGCTTGAAAAACTCCCTGAGGAATTGAATGATATAACAGGGCTAATTGCAGTATCATCAATTTCATATTGTAGTTTACCTCCAGACTCATTGGCCGCATAGGTTGTTTCTAAATCGTAATAGCCATCTTGCTGAACAGCAACCGTATATTTTATCCACTCCCTGTCACGAACATACCCAACAGAGTATCCATTTGCGTTGCTTCCCCCTGAATGATTCGTAGAGATATCGACCCCATCGTTTCGAAAGACCCATCCTCTATTCCAAGTGGAAGTCCCTCCAGAACCACTATAATTTCCATATTCAGTGTCATAATAAGCCATCCCTTGAGAGCCCATATCATAATGTGTAGCGTGGATCAGTCCTGGAATCGAGTGGTTCGCATAGGGTTTTAACTCCTCAGAACTTGGCTGACGCAACATCGCATCAACAACATCCTTTCGGTACTGGCAGTTTTCAATTTTTGAGGCCTCTGCAATTTCGAGTATCCCTTGATAGGCAATCGATGCACTTGGCGCACTTGCATTGCCTTTGAAATACTCAACAACTGCATTATAATTGGAATTAGATGTGATTGAAAATGAAGACACAGTGGTTTCTATTCTTTTCCAAGGCCACCATGCCCAACCAATATCATTATCTTCAAACAGAGAGATTGCTTCTTTGAACCACACATTGGAGTTTTCACCACTTTCGCCCATCCACAAAGGCACATTGTATTGGTTTCGCATATCCAATACCCATTGAATGGTGTTTTGCGTATTGACATTCCAGTATTTATGAAAGCTGTAAACCATATTATCATCCCAAGGCGGTGTGAGCCCAGTGTAATCATTTGCAAACCAATTCCCCTCAATGAAAATAATATGATTGTTGTCATGGGAGCGAATTGCATTGGTGACTTGTACATAAAGGTTTTTGATTTCGGACCCGCTCAAATTCCAGTTGGGTTCGTTCAAAATATCATACCCTCCAATCCATTCCTCATTTTGGTATCGCTCAGCCAACTTATCCCACAAAGCCACCATTTTTTGTTTGTTTGCATCGCTCTCCCACAAGGATGGCTTGCTGGTGTCATAGTCTGAAATCCCTTGGTCATACCCTTGACCTCCTGGCGCAGCGTGAAGATCTAGAATTAGATAAAGCTGGTTGTCCTCACACCACTCTAATAAATTATCAACCATTTCAAACCCCTTGTTAAGCCAAGTATTCTGTCCAGCTTCTTCTTGTTCGATGGGAAGTGTAAACAGATTGTAATGCATGGGCAATCGAACACTATTAAACCCCCAACTTGCTATGGAATCGATATCTGTTCTCGTTACAAAATTTTCAAGCCATTTATCATAAAATTCTTGGGTATTTGTTTCTCCAATTAATGATTCTAACTTAGATCTAAACTGTTGTTGATTATCCGCTCCGCCAACAACATTCATCATGTAGGGTTCCTGCAACATCCACCCCCCAAGGCCAACCCCTCTTAAGATTATTGGGTCTCCATTTTTATCTAAAATTTGCTTTCCTGAAGTTGTAAGGAATTGAGCATGAGCGATAACCCCAAAAAATAGAATTAAAAGTGTTGAGAGATTTCGTGTAATGGTATACAGGTTGCTCATTAAGAAGAAATTAGCTACGGCTCTCGTGCTTGACCCAATCCACTTCCATCACCCACTCGCCGTCCATAGGTGTATCTGTTATTTTTGCAAAATTCAAAATGGCAAACATCGCCTCGGGGTAATCGTCACCTAATCCTTCATTGCGATACACTTCTTCGTTGTTCAAACGATAGACCAAGTCACCACCTTCCCATTCTACTGAATAGTTATTGAATTCACTGAGAATCGTGTCAACTGAGGTGCGTAAACTCCACCAATCACCCTTGTCGCATTCACCTAAGCTTTTAATTGCTCCGGTGGTGAAATGTCCACTACCATAATCTCCGTGATGTTCAAATATGTCAATTTCACCAGAGCCAGTAAGCGGCCAACAAATATTTTCATCAGACTCTTGCACTGGCGGTTCATTATTTTGAGCACCTAATATCCACCAAGCTGGAAACATGGAAGCTTGGCTTTCACCATGGATTCGCAGGCGTGCCGTCCATTTTCCTTTAACAAATTCCTTACGGTTTTTTGATGCGATTCGACCCGCTACGTAAGAGGTTTCAGGGTGTTGATTGCCGTGCTTGTCGAAATTATCACATTCAACCTTTTCGCCGATATTAATCATCTTTATTTTCAAAGTACCATCGCTGACCTCACGAGTACCAAATTGATTATCCGGAACATAACACTGTTTTTCGTTGTTGACCCAAATGCGTTGATCTTGCCAATTGTCGGGGTTAAATGAATCAAAATCATCGAAAAAATCGATATCCCATTCTGAATTGCCTTTACTATCTTTATCAGTACTAGAAGATTCTAAAACAGTGAAATCTGAAAACAAATAGACTGCAATGATTGTTAAACCGACTAGTAGAATAGATAATATATTTCGTTTTTTCATTAGTAGTTGTTTTATGAATTAAGGTAAATGATCAAATACAATGGTCTGTATTGAATGTTTAGGGATGTTTAATTGTGTTGATTTATCACCAATTGTGAGAAAGTAATCTACTGATTCCTCTTCTTCATTCAGTGCAACGACAATAAGACTCCCATCTTTATTCATAAATGCAGTTGAGCTAATTCTATTTGATGTTGTTCCCGATGAAATCCGTTTTGCACCTGGACGTATAAACTTTGAGAAATGACCGATGTAATAATAGGAATTTGTAAACAGAAGTTCACCCGTATTTGTATCTCCATGAACTGGCGCAAAGCAAAAATTACCTACATGGTTTGGGCCACCTTGTTCGTTTAACAAAATATTCCAATCTGTCCATGCAACTGTACCATTATTAAAATCTTTGATCATGGCTTTAGCATATCTTTCTGCGAGTTTGGGGTCCTCTATCCGATTGATGTCAAAACCTTCATTACAACCCTCTGTAAAAATCAGTTTCTTATCTGGGAATGCTGTAGCAACTTTTCCCACATTATTAAACATCGGCTTCCCATCTTTCCAGTCTTCATACCAATGAAATCCGGTTCCCCAAACGTATTTGCTTGCCTCAGGATCATTTA
>JAAZUX010000066.1 GCA_018623955.1 Flavobacteriaceae bacterium
GTCCTGATCTTGTGAAAATTTTATGATTTGCTCTTGATCAGGCATCCAATCCAGAAATTCGGGGTATTCATTGGGAGTAATTATTTGCGAATCATGTCCGGTTTTGGTTAAAAAAGCCTGAAGGGCAAGACTGCTTCCCAAGGCATCGCCATCCGGATTTTTATGGGGAATGATGACAATTTTTTTTGGGGCAATCAGTGCTTTTTGAAATGCTTCTAAGAGTTGTCTATTCATTTGTCCAAATATACCAAAATTTGGTCCTTTTGTTTTCTCCCCTTGGGGTAAATATTAATAAAAGGGGGTTGGAATAGCAAAAGAAATCATTTTTTATAAATTTGCATCAAAAATAACCGCTATGCCTTCCAACAGAACTTTCACGATGATTAAACCCGATGCTGTAGAAAAAGGATACATTGGGGCGATCCTCAGTAAAATTAATGCTTCGGGATTTAGAATTGTCTCTATGAAAATGACACAAATGTCCCAACGCGATGCCGAATTGTTCTATGCGGTTCACAAGGAACGCCCATTTTTCAATGACCTGGTGTCTTTTATGAGCCGGGGGCCCATTGTTGCGGCCGTCCTTGAAAAAGAAAACGCAGTTGACGATTTCAGAACTTTGATTGGGGCCACCAACCCCGAAGAAGCTGCAGAGGGTACCCTGCGCAAACAGTTTGCTACTTCAGTGGGAGAAAATGCAGTACATGGTTCTGACAGCAATGAAAACGCGGAGATTGAAGGTGCTTTTCATTTCTCCGTTAGAGAAATGTTTTAGCGGAGCACGATTTTTTTGAGTACTTCACCGCCCAATTGTTCATTCATCATTTCCCTGATCTTTTCTTTTCCGTAATTCAGTTCCTCTCTCAAGGCGGCATTGTTTAGTGAAACAAAAAGTGTATTTCCTTTGAGTAATATTTTCTCAGTGTAATGGGTCATGTGTGTTCCCATCAATTCGTACCACAGTTCATTGATTCGGGCATTGGTAATTCCCGTTTTTAACGCTTTTGACTGAACGATTTCGTCCAATACTTTACCGATGCTTTGAGGTTCAAATTTTCTTTTGGGTGACTTCATGGGTCAATGCTCGCTGTGAAACCTTTTGTAGTGATATCTTTTTTCCTGATGTTCAAGAACCAATTTGTTTTCACTCAATTCAACGATTTCCTCCTGCCATTGATCCCAAACTGTCCTAAAACTCAAATAATATTTTTCAGCTTTAAAGATAATCTTAAAGTTATTTAAATCTTCGGTGACCAAAAATTTATTATCCAATTGAGGTTGTGCTTTTTTTCTGACCCCCTCCCGGTCATTCACCTCATAAAAATCCAATAGCTTGGCCGCACCTTTGGGATAAAAAGTTTCATTCTTGTGGGTGATGTAATCAATACTCCAATAGCCGTTTAGCAGGTCGAGGTCGCTTGGAGTAATTTTATTTTCACAACCCAAACACAAGATCAGTAAAAAGAGGATAAAAGATCTGAACATTCGCTAGCTGAGGTTAAATATTTCGTAGGCAGAGGAACTCATTTCCAATGCTGCTTTGATTCTGTCTTCGTGGGTATCAGAAATAAATATTTGCCCAAGACTTTCATTGTCGAACAATTGGATGGTTTGGGTAACTCTATCTTGATCTAACTTATCAAAAATATCGTCCAGAAGAACAATGGGATTCATGCCGGATTTTTCCTTGATAAAGTCAAATTGTGCCAGTTTGAGTGCAATCAGAAAAGTTTTCTGTTGCCCTTGACTGCCAAATTTTTTAATGGGCATGGCTGAGATGAGTAAATCTAAGTCATCTTTATGGATCCCTACAGAGGTGAATTGCAGTACTTTGTCTTTCTCTAAATTATGATCCAGCAGATCAGACATTTTATTTTCGCTCAGATCCGATACGTATCGAATGTCCACCTCTTCGGCTCCATTGCTTATGCTGAGGTGTCTTTTTGTAAAAATGGGTATAAACACCTCCATAAATGCTTTTCTCTTTTCGTAGATGGGATGTGCCAATTCACTCATTTGATGGTTATAAATGGCCAAAGTGTCTCCATCAAAAGTCCGGTTTTGAGCAAAAAACTTCAGTAGCGCATTGCGTTGAGCCAGTATTTTGTTGTAATCGGATAGGTTTTTTAAATAGGTTTTATCGGTTTGTCCGATGACGCCATCGATAAACTTTCTCCTTGTACTGCTGCCCTCGATGATCAAATTTCGATCTGCGGGTGAAATGATCACCAAGGGAATCAACCCAATGTGTTCTGCAATTTTATCGTAGATCTTACCATTTCTCTTTACGGTCTTTTTTTGACCTTTTTTGAGGCTGCAATTGATTTTTTCCTCTTTACCTGCTTTGTCGAATTTTCCTTCAATCAAAAAAAACTCCTTCCCAAATTGAATGTTTTGAACTCCGGAGGGGTTAAAATAACTTTTGGTAAAGGCCAAATGGTAGATGCTGTCTAGAATATTTGACTTTCCAATTCCATTATTCCCAATAAAACAGTTGATAGGCACCTTAAAATCGAATTGTGAAGCCTCTATGTTTTTGTAATGGGTAAGGGTCAATTGCTTTAAAAACATGTGTGCAAATATAGTTTGGTTGAGTAAGGTAAAACAAAATTTAAATTTATTTTAGCCCTCGATTTTCATTATTTCACGAGTTTTTGGTTTTGCCCTAAAAAAGGTTAATTTTGGGGACTTAAAAAAATACAAATGGCAACCTACAAAAAGAGAGGTTATAAAAAATCGATTGCACCCGCTGCCGAAAAAAAAGCAGAGGTGGAAAGCACAACTGCAGAGGTTTTTGAAAAATTAGACACTACTGCATCTCGAACGGAGGAATGGGTTTCCAAATTTCAAAATTTTATTTTGGCAGGTGTCGGCATCATTGCTTTATCTGTATTATCCTACTTGGGTTACCAGAATTATATCTTTGAGCCAAAAAAATTGGAAGCGGTCAGTGAACTGAGTCAAGCTCAATATTATTTCGAGTTGGCCGTCAATGGTCAAGAATCTGATTCTTTGTTTCGCAGAGCCCTTAATGGTGGTGAAGGAAAGTACGGTTTTTTGGACATCATCGACAACTATGGAGGAACACCTGCTGCCAAATTGGCCACCTACAGTGCGGGTATGGCTTACCTCAACTTGGAGGATTATGTCAATGCCATCGAATATCTCGATCAATTTGATACAGACGATGTGATGCTCAAAGCCCTGGCCAAAGGTGCGATCGGGGACGCTTTCGCTCAAATAGGCCAGCCAGAAGATGCTTACGATTATTATGTTGCCGCTTTTGAATCCAGTGACAATTCTTTTAGTGCACCCAAATATCTTTTTAAAGCGGGGATTTTGGGTACTTCTCTTGGCAAAAACAGCGCGGCATTAGGCTATTTTAAAAGAATCCAATCCGAATATCCGGATTCTGCAGAAGCCCGTAAGGTAGCAGTCCAAATAGGTCTATTGGAAAACCTCAATTAATGGCTACTGCCAATAACAGTCTCTCCCAATATGATCGTTCTAAAGTTCCTGACGGGAAAAATATACGAATAGCCCTGGTTGTGTCAGAGTGGAATCAAGAAATAACCGAAGCTCTTTTTCAGGGAGCCAAAAACACATTGGTCGATCACAACGTTTCCGTAAAAAATATTGTTAGAGTTGATGTTCCCGGCAGTTTTGAGTTGATCTATGGCGCCAGTAGCGCTCAGCGAATGGATTTTGACGCCATCATTGCTATTGGATGCGTCATTCAGGGGGAAACAAGACATTTTGAATTCATTTCAAATGCCGTTGCACAAGGAATAAAAGACCTGAACCTCAATGGTAAAGCACCGGTGGTGTTTTGTGTATTGACAGATGACACCATCGAACAATCCAGGGCCAGGAGTGGAGGGGATAAAGGAAATAAAGGGATAGAGGCGGCTGTCACTGCTTTGAGGATGAGCAGCCTTTAGTTTTTTCCACTACAAATTGTCCAAACTCAATGGCAATTTCGTTCACTTTCGTTAAATTTGATAGGATTACAGTTTTGCCCCATCATCAATTTATGTCGCATGAAGATCAGTCTTTTCAAACTCAAAAAAAACCGAAGATACAATTATACTCCACGCTATTACAGCGGTAAGGAGGGAGGGAACCTCTATGACTTTGATTCTAAATTCTCAAAGTATCGGGATACCTACAATCAAAATGATTTTGGTCAGCAATGGCAAGAAGCTCGTCTGAAAATGCGAACTCGAAACAACCGAGGAATTTCTACCCGCTTGGTCATCATCATCTTGATTTTGGTTTTGGCTTTTCTTTATGTTATCGATTTTGATTTATCTCTATTTAAAGGCTAATGGCTGACATCATTTCGCTTTTGCCCGATCATGTGGCTAACCAAATTGCTGCAGGTGAAGTCATTCAAAGACCAGCTTCTGTGGTCAAAGAACTTTTGGAAAATGCCATTGACGCCAAGGCCACCGAAATCCAATTGTTGATCAATGGGGCAGGAAAAACCATGATTCAAGTCATCGACAATGGCATGGGAATGTCAATCACCGATGTGAGATTGGCTTTTGAACGTCATGCGACTTCCAAAATTAAATCTGCTGATGATTTGTTTTCCATCACCTCCAAAGGTTTTAGGGGTGAGGCTTTGGCCTCCATCGCTGCCATCGCTCAAGTGGAGGTTCATACCAAAAGGGCAGAAGACGAAATGGCAACCTGCCTCAAAATATCGGGAAGTAAGGTGGAGGATCAGGAGGTTTCAGTTGCTCCCAATGGAACTTCTATTGCGGTAAAAAATCTTTTTTACAATGTACCGGCAAGAAGAAATTTCCTCAAGTCGGATAAAGTTGAATTACGGCACATCATTGATGAGTTTCATCGAGTGGCCCTGATCCATCCAGAAGTAAAATTTACTTTTATGCAAAATGGCTCAGAACTTTTTGACCTACCGCCAGTAAATTTCAGAAAACGAATTGCCAATATTTTTGGAAAGAAAATTGAAGAGAAATTGATTCCGGTAGAGGAGATGACCACTGTGGCTGGAATTGAAGGGTTTATTGTAAAACCCGAATTCGCCAAAAAATCAAGGGGGCAGCAGTTCTTTTTTGTCAACAAACGTTTTATCAAGAGTCCTTTTTTAAACCATGCAGTAAGTTCTGCTTTTCAGGGTTTGTTGCGGGATCAATTTCATCCGGGTTATTTTATCTTTATTCAAATCGATCCAAAAACCATCGATATTAACATTCATCCCACCAAAACAGAGATTAAGTTTGAAGAGGAGCAAAACCTCTATGCGATCATCAAATCTATGGTAAAACACAGTTTAGGAATGTTTCAAGCGGCTCCTATTTTAGATTTTGAAAGGGATCCCGGTTTGGACACTCCCTATGGTTTTCAGCAAAAGCCTCCTTCAAATATGCCCTCAGTAGAGGTGGACTCGAGTTTTAATCCTTTCCAAAATCATGAAAAAGTTATCCCCAGAGCTTCAAAAAGTAATTGGGAAAGTCTTTATTCCGGATTGGA